>CAIVYX010000092.1 GCA_903910245.1 uncultured Opitutia bacterium
ACCTTCACATGGGACATCGCGCCCAGGTTGTAGATCTCGTCCGGCTGGACGTCGCCGATGACGCGGATGAGGTTGGTCGCATCGCCGAGGTCGCCGTAGTGGAGCTGGATTTTCTTCGTATGGATGTCGCGGACTAGGTCCTCCATGTAGAGGTGCTCGATGCGCGACGTGTTGAAAGAGGAAGAGCGACGGATGAGGCCATGGACTTCGTAGCCCTTACCGAGGAGAAACTCGGCGAGGTAGGAGCCGTCTTGGCCGGTGATACCGGTGATGAGTGCGCGCTTTTTCATAAGGAGAATGAGTGAGGGGGTTAAGCGGAAGGTTTTTTCGCGGCCGCGATGATGCGCGAGCTACTGTCGATTTTGGCGCCGAGTCCGTCGATGAGGTTGGCACCATGCTTGTTCAGGATGGTCATCTCGGGGATGTTGCTGGCGTTGCGGTCGCCGCCCTTGCAGAAGATCGCCTCGTGGCCCTGGGCTTTGGCTTCGCCGATGAGCCAATCGAGCGTGGCGCAGACGGAGCCGTCGGTATCAATCGAGAGCACGGCGCGGTCGACGACTCGGAGGGCAGAGGTCACCGCGAGGCGCGTGTCCTGATCGATGAAGGCCTTACCCTTCTTCAGCGCGGCCTGGGCGTCGGTGTTGACGATGACCCAGAGCACGTCGCCTTGGGCGCGGGAGAGCTCGAGTAGTTCGAGGTGACCGCGGTGCATCGGGTCGAAATAGCCGGAGGTGATGGCGATGATCATGAAGTGAAAGGTGGTAGCGGTTGGCGGTTAGCGGTTGGGAAGAAACAAACCAAGTCGGAGGCTTTGGGATATCGGCGGGGGAGATTTTTGGTCGGTGAATTTGATTCCTAACCGCCAACCGCTTACCGCTATCCGCTATTACTTACTTTACACACCCGGGCAGGCTACCGCACGTGGAGGCGAAATTCGCGGGCACGTACGGGCAGGAAAGACTGTCACCGGCTGAGCCGGCAGAATGGGTCAGGATCCCGGAGGCGGGAGGAGCAAAGGCGCGAGCTCGAGGGCTCGGCTGTTCCAGCGGTTGAGGCGGCTGAGCCGCTCGATCACTTCAGGCTGGGCGCCGCGCTGTTGGGCGTCGGCCAGGACGCGCTGCAGTCCAGGTTGGGCTTGCTCGAGGGCGGGAAGGACTTGGCTGCGAAGGAGCGCCACCAGCGAGGCCGCCAGTGAAGGCGTGGGTTGCCAGCGTTCGCGGCGGGCGCCCTTCTCCTTGACGGAAAGGACCATCTCGTGGTCTCGAAGGAACTTAAGTCCTTGACTGACAGAGCCTTTGCTCATTCCCAGGCGACCCTGGATGTGGTCGAAATCCAGGGGTCCGGAGGACACATAGAGCAGGGCGTAGATTTCGGCGACCGAGCGCGGAACGCCCAGAATGCCAGCCATCCGCACGAAGAAATCGGCTAGCTCGATCTCATGCGGCTGAAGAGGCTCGAAAGACGGGCCGCTTTTGCGGCGTCCGGCTGACTTTTCGGAGGGGGGCTTCATCGGTTACAGGGCCTAGAGTCGTGGGCTTCCTGATGTTTCAATAATTTTTGAACTGAGGCAAGGGGCAATGTGAGTAACCCGGAAATAAGGGACCGCCCTCCCCTGTTGGAGTGGTCGGATCTTAAAAGCTTCCACCTGGCGCCCCCTTGGGGATTCGAACCCCAGTTACCTCAATGAAAACGAGGTGTCCTGGACCGGGCTAGACGAAGGGGGCGGTCGGTGGAAGTGAGGAACTTAGGAACGAAGTCCCACTGGTCAAGATTTTTGAAAAATCGGCTCCCCACCCCCTGGCGGACAGGTCAGCGGCCGAACAGGCTGCGATCTTCGTAGGGGTCCTTAGCCTTACCGTCGGATTTCGGGCCATGCAGGCGCTGCTGCTTGGCCCCGTACCAAGACATAAAAATCGCGGACGCCACGAACAGGACCAAGAAGATCCGGACGGTCAGCTTGCGCTGGGGGGATGACTCAGGGACATCGCTCATGTCAATCATGGTGAGGCATTTAATGAGGCTTGGCAACCCTGCGGGCTTTTTTACATAAGTTAATACCCCTAGTCTAATCCCCCTCCTTGATTCTGCATGAGCCCTAAGCAGAAGCCCCTGGTAGTCATCATTGAAGACGATCGTAGCCTCGCCGCCACGCTCGCCGATCAACTCCTGAACGCCGGCCTCTCCACCCAAGTTTTTCATAAAGGCGCGACCGCGCTGAAATTCGTGGGAGAGTCGTATGTGCATCTCGTGCTGCTTGACCCGAGTCTACCGGATCTCGATGGACTCGCGGTGCTCGACAAAATCCGCCGACTGAGTCACTCGCCCGCGGTCATCTTCCTGTCCGCGCAGTGCGAAGGACACCATGTCGCGCAGGCGCTCGAAGCGGGCGCGGATGATTTCGTTGGCAAGCCGCATCACCCCGAAGAGCTCGTCGCGCGCATTCGCGCCGTCCTGCGCCGCAGCGAGACCGCCGGCGATAGCCGCCTCACCAGCAACGCCGCGCTCGGTACAGACGTATTCCTCTTCAACGGAGCGGAGGTACATCCCGAGCGGCTCGAGCTCATCTTCGGTGGCAACCGAAAGCGGAAGCTCGGCCGCAAGGAACTTGGTATCCTCTATCACCTGCACGCGAATCCCGGCGTCATCATCAGCCGACATAGCCTGATCCACGCCGTCTGGGGCGTACACGCCGATATCCGGAGCCGTTCGCTCGACCAATACGTCGCGAAGATCAGAGACACTTACGCCGACCACGGCCGGACGCTCGACTGCCTGCGCACCATCCATGGTATTGGCTACTGGTATGAGCCCTCGACCGCCAATGGCAGCGTCCAGTCAGCGAAAAAGCCTCGGCGGGCTTGATTAACCGAGGCGGGAAGGCATTAGTAGGGACATGAATATCCGTTGTTACCTCAAACCCAGCTGCGGCTGGAGCAACGGCGTCCGCGCCATCATGGCAAAGTACGCCCTCAACTACCAGGACGTGGATATCATTAACAGCCCGACCAACTACGCTGAAATGGTCGAGAAGACCGGCCAGCGCCTCTCCCCGTGCGTCGAGATCGACGGCGTAATGCTCCCTGATATTTCCGGCGCCGAGGTCGAACAGTATCTGCTCGCGAATAAGCTCGTCGTGCCGAACGACAAAGCTCCGTCAGTGCCGATTGACGCCGCTTGCACCGATGCCGAGCACGAGAAGATGCGGGTGAAGACGGTTCGGTTTTTTTGAACGGCAACGCATTCTCAGTTAGGGCTGACCATCCTTGGTCGACCCTACCCAAGGCAGAGACGTTTCGGGTTTTCTGGTCTCGGGTCTCGGCCGTCGGGTGCCAGGTTCAGGTGTTCAGGTTCGGGACCAGGTTCAGGATCTGAATTTTACCCCGCACCCGCACCTGTACCTGATAACCCGTACCTGAGACCTGATGGCCGAGACCTGGGACCTGAAATAGTTTGTGGCGATCACTCCGTCTTCCCGGCACCAAAATCGGCGAGTGAGTCGGAGACCCACTGGCGTTGTTCGACGCTGAGCTCGGGGAAGATCGGGATGCTGAGCACCTCGGCGGAAAGCTGCTCGGAGACCGGTACGCTATCGAAGCCGCGATATTTCTGGTCCACGAAGCACTGCTGGCGATGGAGCGGGATGGGGTAATAGATCTCGCAGCCAATCTTGCGGGCGGTGAGGAACGCCTTGAGCGCATCGCGACGACCACCGGTCACCCGAAGCGTGAACTGATTCCAGATCCCTTGGCCGGAGAAGTCGACCGGGAGCAAAATCTTCGCGCCCTTGTCGGCGCCGGGACGGCTCTCGGCGATGCCCACGCGACCCTTGAGGGAGGCGTGGTAGAAGTTGGCATTACCGGCTCGCGCGCAGTTATATTCCGGCAGGTGCGGCAACTTGATGTGCAGCAGCGCGGCCTGGAGCGGGTCCATGCGGAAATTCGCGCCGACCTCGCGGTGGAAATATTTCGGCTGCATGCCGTGGACACGGAGGATACGGGCTCGCTCGGCGAGCGCGTCGTCCTGCGTCGTGACTAGGCCGGAGTCGCCCATGCCACCGAGGTTCTTGGACGGGAAGAAGCTCGTGGCTCCAAAATCGCCAGACGACATCGTGCTGCGGCCCTTCCAGCGGGCGCCCATCGATTGCGCCGCGTCCTCGATCACACGAAGCTTATGGGCAGAGGCGAACGCCTGGAGGGCGTCGAGATCGAGAGACTGGCCGAAGAGGTACACCGGCATGATCGCACGGGTACGCGGACCGACCTTCCGGGCGGCGTCGGTGAGGTCGATATTGAAGGAGTGCGGGTCGACATCGACCCAGACCGGGGTCGCGCCGAGACGGGCGACCGAGCCAGCGGTGGCAAAGAAGGTGAAGGACGGCAGGAGGACTTCGTCGCCTTCGCCGATATCGAGAGCCATGAGCGCAAGCAGGAGCGCGTCGGTACCGGAGGAGACGCCGAGGGCGTGCTTCACGCCGAGGAACGAGGCGCAGTCCTTCTCGAAGGCCTCGAGGCGCGGGCCCATGATGAACATGTTCGAACGAAGGACATCACGGAAGGCGGTCTCGAACTGGGCCTCGAGGGCGCGGTTCTGCGGGCCGAGATCAAGGAGCGGGACGTTCGTCATGGCGCAAAGGGGTTTTCCCACCGTCCGCCCGCACGGGCAACATCATTCAGCCGCACGACGGGAGCGCAGAACGAGGAACAGCCCCAGCGCGGCGAGCGGTAGCGTCCAGAACTGCCCGGCCGTGAGCCCGAGCACATAGCCGTCCTGGGCGGAGCGGAAACATTCGGAGACGATACGACCAGCAGAGTAAAGCAGGAGGAATTCGCCAGCGAGACGGCCCGGCGGCAGGCGACGCGGGTAACGGACGAGCACCCAGATGAGCGGCAGCAGGCCTTCACCGAACGCTTCGTAGAGTTGCGATGGGTGGCGAGGCATCGGGCCGTCGTGTGGGAAAATTACTGCCCAAGCGACCGTGGATGGATTGCCGACCAATTCTCCGTTCACGAAATTGGCGAGACGGCCGAAGAGGAGTCCCGCCGGAGCGAGGGCGCAGAGCAGGTCGCCCACGGAGAGGAAATCGACCTTGGCACGGCGGGCGAACCAGAGGCCCGCGAGGAGCACGCCAAGGAAGCCGCCATGGCTGGCCATCCCGCCCTGCCAGATGCGGAAGACCATCGTCGGATCGGCCGCGAACTCATCGCGGGCATAGAGGAAGACGTGGCCGAGGCGGCCGCCCGTGATGACACCCACCATCACCGCGGTAATCAGCGTGGATTCGTCGAGTGCATGACACAAAGGTGTGAGCCCCGCACGGCGCCAACGGCCAAGAAGATAAGCCGCGACCATGAAGCCCGCCGCGTAGGCGAGCCCGTACCAATGAACCCCGCGTAAGCCCCAGCTTTCCGGGAAATGGATCGCAACCGGATCGAGATCGTGCGTCCAGTAAGCGAGCGCAGCGGCGATCATGTTCCGGCCTTAGGCGGATGATCAGGGCGACGACCGACGCGGTGACCGCGCTGGCGGGCGAGTTCGCGCATATCGGGGTGCGGATCGTCCTTCTCGTAGATTTCGATGCCCAGCAGCGATTCGAACACGTCTTCAAGCGTGATTACCCCGGCGAAGGCGCCGAATTCGTCGACCACCACCGCGAGGTGCTGGTGCGCGCGGACGAGGTCATGCAGGGCGTCGGAAAGCGTGGCGTTCTCGGGCACGATGTGCGCCTTGCCCATGAGTTCGCGGATACGGACCTCGCGACGATTCTCGCCGGCAGCCTTCAGGATATCGCGACGGCGCACGACGCCCACGATGCGGTCGGGATTATTTTCCCAGACCGGCATGCGGCCGTGGGGAACGCTGGGATAGAGACGGAGTACGTCGGCCACCGTGAGATCGGCTTCAATCGCCGTAACAACTGGGCGGGGCGTGAGCACCTGCGAGACCGGGATATCATCGAGGCGCACCGCGTTCGCGACGAGGTTACTCTCGGCCTGGGTGATCTTACCTTCACGGGCCGCGGCTTGGGCGAGGCTACCGATATCGGCATCCGCGCGATCTACGCCAGGCTCCTCAGGGGGAGCGAGCGAGTCATGGAGTTTGCCAAGCATGCGAAGAATCTTGGCCGCACCGCGGACGAGTTTGAGCGATGAAGCGATGCGGGGGGCGAGCCTGACGCGGAAGTGCATGCCGACCTTGCGAGGCAGCATGATCGTTAGCCAGGCCATCACGAAGGAGACCGCGATGAGGGCCAGGGCCGTGAGTGCGCCGACCTGCCAGCTCACGGATAATCCGTCTTGGAAGCGCGCTTGGAGGAGGAAGCCGCCGAGCAAGGCGCTCATCCCGACGAACGCGGCGGAAAGGACTTCGAAAGCCGCGAGGGTATTACCCTGGTCACTGCGCGAGCGCTCGATGGAAACGGCGGCCTGGGCATCCAGCCGTCGGATGTCCTCCAGCTCCGTGTGGGAGAGGGCCGAAACGACACCGGCCACGAGGGAGATACCCGCCGCGCTGCCGTTGAGGAGGATGAAGACCGGCCAGAGATACCAAGCAGGATCCATGTCCTTTCTAGATAGGGCGAACCCTCGGGTTTGGCGAGGGAGAATCCCGGCGTTGACCCTGCGGAACCGCCTCGGAATACTGCCAACATGACCCCTCGTGAGCTCCGAATCGTCTCCGCCCTAGCTGTGTTCCTGTCCGCCGCGCTACCCACCGCGGCAGGCGCGATTGCCTTCCGCTCTCAGCCCATCCTCGCCGCGACCTTGCACGACCAAGCCGGCGCCCTGCCCGGCCTGACCGGCTTCTACTTCAACCATTTCACTGGCGCGCTCGTGCTGCTACTCGTCGTGGGTTTCGCCATCACCGCTTTCGCCGCCCGGACGCATTGGCGCGCGGACGAAGAACCCGTCGTGCGGATGGCGAAACTACTCGTCGCGACGTGCTTCTCTGGGCTCGTGAGTGTCGTCTTCCTCGGCCTACTCGTGCTCGCGACGGCTCTGCCGGTCTATGCGAAGCTGATGCAGCGCTGAGCCCGCCACGCGGCGAGCAAAGCGAGGGCGCGCGTCGCTTCAGCCTGCGTTCCACTTGGCTGCCATGCGAGTCGTCCTTCGGCGTGATACGAACGTGCGGAAACCGCGCCGCCGTCGAACGTCGAACGGAGCACTAATACCGACTGCGCGTTGCTCGGGAATCCGGGCCAAGAGACATCGCGAACGGGCCGGCCGGCCTGAGCGAGCACCGAACGAAGCTGCGCCGACGCCGTACCGGGTAATCGGCCCGTCTCGACCGAAGGGAAATTCCAGGACTCACCGTCCCACCAAGAGAAGGAGCTGCGGGAGCCTTCGCTCAGGCAGCCGCGCGCGTCGAACTGGACACCTTCAGCGTCGGGCCGATCGGCGATGCCGCGGAGTTCGCGCCAGGCGTCGGAGGAATTCCGCCACGGTCCGCTCTTTGGACGCGGCAACCATTCCGGCGCGTCGCGGCGAAGTGCGAGCTGATAAAGGTCGATCACGGAAGGCGTGGGCGGCAGCGGCCGGACCGTAAGCCACTCGGTGGCCAGGCCGTCGCCACGGGGCGCGACGAGCAGGCGGACGATGGCCTCCGTTAGCGCATTACGTCCGAGCAGGCTGCCCAGCGGAGCCGTCCAGCGGGCGACACTCGCATCCGCGCCGAGCATGAGACGCGTCGAATCGAGGCCGAGGCGCGGACAGGCGAGAGCGAGGCGATCGTGATGGTCGCTGAGGCACGCGATGCGACCCGCACGCACGGCAAACGTCTCGAAGAGCGATGGGCCGGTAACTAAGGCGGAGACCTCGGCGCCGTCAGGCAGCGTGACCCATTCCCCTTGGCGCCAGCCGATCATGGACGGAAAACCGCGCGCGCGGCGGCGAGCAAAGGCGCCTGCGCCTTACGTAAGCTCTCGGCGTATTCACGGTCCGGGACCGAGTCGGCGACGATGCCCGCTCCGGCCTGCACGAACGTACGGCCATCGGCGGACCATAGGGAGCGGATGACGATATTGAGGCAGAGGTCGCCCGTGGCGCCAATCCAGCCGAGCGATCCCGTATAATAGCCACGGGCTACCGGTTCGAGTTCGGCGATGACCTGCATCGTGCGGACCTTCGGCGCACCCGTGATGGTGCCGCCCGGGAAGAGCGCGCGGATGACGTCGGCTGGGCCAGCGGAAGCCTGCAACCGCCCTTCGACCTGTGAGACCAAGTGCATCACATGCGAGTAGCGTTCAACCGCCATGAACTCGGGCACATGCACCGAGCCCGGGCGCGAGACGCGGCCGACATCGTTGCGCAGCAAATCGACCAACATCAGGTGTTCCGCCTTCTCCTTCGTGTCGCCGGAAAGTTCCTGCGCCCACGCGAGGTCAGCGGCCTCATCGGCGCCGCGCGGGCGGGTGCCGGCGATGGGGCGAGAAGCGATGCGCCCCGCGTAAACTTCGACGAGGAGCTCAGGTGAACCGCAGACGAGCGTCGCACCCGGCAGTCGCACCAGACCCATGTAGGGCGAAGGATTGGCCGAGCGGAGGGCTTCGTAGGCGAGGAGCGGGTCGACCGGGGCCACTTCGAGGCGCGTGGAAAGATTCACCTGATACGTATCGCCGGCGGCGATATATTCCTGGCAGCACGTCACTGCACGGACGAAAGCGAGTTCGTCGAGAGACTGGGCAATCGGTACAGCGGGTGCGGCGGAAGCTGGCAAGGCTGGAGCGGGCTGGGCACAGGTCGCATCCCAACGGGCGGCGAGATCGAGCGCCCGGGCGCGAGCGGCGCGGAGGGAGGAGTTCGGCGAACCGACGGGACAAAGCACGACGACCGTCAGCTCGCGCTTCGCGGCATCGAAGACACACGCCTCCTGCGCCTCGAGGAAGGCCGCCAGCGGCACACGGACGTCGGCGGGGGCGGACTTTACTGGCTCGAACTGCGCAGCGAGATCGTAGCCCAGCAGCGCGATCAGGCCTCCTTGAAAGGCGGGCCAGCCCTCGAGGCGCGGGGCGCGGACTTCGCGCGACCAGCGACGGAGATAAGCGAGCGGCTGCTCAGAGGCTTCTTCATGCGCCCCATCGGCAGTATGCATGACCACGCGACCATCGGAGAAGAAGACCGTTGCGCGCGCCGCAGCGGGGACAGCGATCGTGAAACTGCCGGAGCGGCCGCTCTCCAGTACCGCATGATGGCGGCCCGTGAAGAAGCCCTCCCACGAAAGCGGAAGACGGTCGGCGCGGAAGCGGGCGAGGTAAGGCAGATGCGTCCAACCCGGACCAGCGGCAATCCAGTTGGCGGCCGTGACTTCGGCGACGATGACCGGGACCTCACTCATCGGCAAAGTTCAGCTTGTAGCCGGAGAAGTCTGGCCCCGACAGAATCTGGCCCGCGCGTTCGGTTGTGATACCGTAGACATGGAGTTCTTGGCGCGAGCCCTTGGAGACGACCGTGATGCGCAGGCCGCCGCCGAGCTTCATCACCTTGATCGAAAGCGTGCTCGCGCGGACACGCGCGCTGATCACGCCGCGGGAGACGCGGCCATGACGCTCGAGGGCTTCGGCCACGGGCCGGGCGGCATCCGTCAGCGACGTGTGCGATCCGGCCCTGCCCCGCCCTTTGGCCATCCTCAGGCAATCTCCCAATTATAGGGGTGAGTGGAAAGGAGTTCGCAGCCCTTCTTCGTGACCACCACGCAATCCTCAAAGCGGCAGCCGCCGAGGCCCGGATAATAAAGCCCTGGTTCGACCGTGACCGCATTGCCCGCGATGAGCGGGTGCGGGTTACGGATGGAGAGCGCCGGTTCTTCGTGGATATCATAGCCGAGTCCATGGCCCGTGCCATGGAAGAAGCCCACGTAGACGCCCTTCTTCAGGCCAGTCTTGTAGCCGAGCGACTTGAAATAATCCTGAACGACCGTGTGCACCTTGGCGCCCGTCACGCCGGCGCGGATGGCCTTGATGGCCCGGCGTTGGGACTCGAGTACCGCGTGGACCATCTTGCGCTGCTTCGCGTTCGCCTTCCCCTTGAGGTAAGTGCGGGTCATATCGCCGTAATGATGCGAGGCGATGTGGCGCGGGTAGATATCGCAGACGAGGAGTTCGTTGACGCGAACCGGGCCGGAGCCGGAGCAGTGGCAATCGACCGCCTGATCGCCTGGGGCGATGATGAGGCCGATATCGCAAAGCCCGCCTTGGCGGAGAATGGCGACTTGAGCTTCCTCCTTCAGAATCTCGGCCGTGAGGGTCTGGCCCTGCCACTGCAGGAAGCCCTTCTTGTCGGCCTTGGATTCCGCGAGCACCTTCTCGACGGCCTTGAAGCCCGCGACCGCGGCGGCATTACCCGCGCGGATGCCGGCGAGTTCCGCCTTCGACTTTACTTGGCGAGCCGGGAAGAGTTCAGGTAAGCCGCGCTCGTTGAGCTGGGCGCCGACCGGATGGAGCTCGAGACCGAGCTGACGGAGGCGCTCATACAGTCCCACCGGGAAATCGGCCGGCACGCGGAAGCGATGGATGCCCAGCTGGAGCGCGGCGAAGACGATGGCGTCGGCCACGCCCGCCTTCGGGTTAGTCTTGCGGAGATCGATGATGATGGCGCTGAGGTTAAGGACTTCGTCAAAGGCGGACTCGGCTTTGGCGCGCCCGACTTCCATGCCGGGGAGCAGGCCGATGCGGCGCCCCTTGGCGGAGAACGCCGGGAACGGATCGGAGGCGTGGAAGCCTCCAAACCAGCGGAGGTCGGCGTTTTTGGAGGGGGTCGCCATCATCAGCACGTCGCGGACGGCTGGGGCGGAGGAGCGGGCGGTGCGGGCCATGGGCACAGGATGACGGAACTCTGCCCTGCGTGAAGCGCAAACGCTATCGCCCCGCGCGGAGACCGGGCCTAACGTGCCCGCATGCTCGCCCAAGCCGTCCGTCAACCCTTCGACCTTGGGACTATGCTCATCCCCGTGCTCCCTTGGTGGGAGCTCCTGATCCGCGGCCTCATCGTCTACGGCTTCCTGCTGTTCCTCATCCGCCTCACCGGCCGGCGGCAGACCGGGATGATGACGCCGTTTGACTTCATCCTGCTACTCATCCTGAGCAACACCGTGCAGAACGCCATGAACGGCGGTGACAACAGCCTCGGCGGCGGACTCTTCCTGGCCGGTACGCTCATCTCGATTAACTGGTGTATGCTCGTGCTCTCGCGCCATTTCCGTTTCGTGCATTGGGCGCTGGTCGGCAGGCCCATCTTCCTTGTCCGCGATGGTACGGTGCAGGAAAAGGTCATGCACCGCGAGCGAATCACGCACCATGAACTCATGTCCGCGCTGCGTTCGGCCGGCCTCGCGAACATCGAGCAGGCCAAGGATGTGATCCTCGAGACTAACGGTACCATCAGCGTCATCCACCGCAGCCCGGCTTAACCGGGTCGGTAAATCCCGCTTTCCCCGGCCAGTTTTCCGCTTCAGGGCGGCAAGGCGGACCGTGGGCGAGGCTTGACCCCGGGCGGGCGGCTCGGAATAGTGAGCGTCCTTGGCCACGCGGGTATCGTTCAGTGGTAGGACACCACTCTTCCAAAGTGGATACACCAGTTCGAATCTGGTTACCCGCACCAAGGAAAGCGCCTTCGCTCAGTTCCGCCAGGGAAGCTGACCGGCGGGCGTGACCTCGAGGAATTCCTTCCAGCACTCGACCTCGTCAGCGGACAGGGACGATGCGACCACCAGGCGCCACTTCGGCTTCGTGGGCGCGTGCCGGAGCGTCATGCCAGCCTGTTCGGGCAGGCGATTGGCCTTACGCGAGTTGCAGCGCACGCAGGCCGTCACGATGTTCTCCCAGTTCGTCTTACCGCCAACGTCACGAGGCACGACGTGATCGAGGTTGAGTTCCTCGTCACGGAAAGGGCGTCCGCAATACTGGCAGGTGTTCGCGTCGCGCAGGTAGACGTTGCGACGGGAGAAGCGGATCTCGCGGCGCGGGACGCGGTCGTATTCGCCGAGGAGGAGGACGCGCGGTATGCGGAGCACGATGTGCGTCGTGCGGACGGATTCGGCATTAGGCGGCGGGGCCTCCACGGAGAAGCGCATCCACT
>CAIVYX010000093.1 GCA_903910245.1 uncultured Opitutia bacterium
ATCCATTCGCGGAAGCGGATCGGCGCCGCGATTTCAGCGCGCCACGGGTGGCCAGACTGCTTGCACGCTTCCACGGCCTGTTGCTGCCAGCGTTCGCGACGCGTGCGGGCACGGTCGGCGTCGAGCTTCAGTTCGCAACGGGCGGTCTCGAGCGGGATGATCCCGGCGGCGCCGGCTTCGCAGCAGGAGCGGACCAGGTCGTCCATCGTGCCGCCCTTCGGCATGCCCTGGGCGACAAAGATTGCCGGCGAAAGCGGATCGGCCACGCGGGCGCGGATCACTTCGACCATCGCGCCGTCGCCGTCAGCGGAAGCCAGCTTGCCTTCGACCACCAGGCCTTCGCCGTCGAGGAGTACGACCGCGTCACCGCGACGGGCGCGGAGGCTGCGGACCACGTGGGCGGATTCGTCGGCCGATAGCTTCACAAAGGCGCCGGGCTTACAGGCCGGGGCTTGCTCGTGATTGATCCAGACGCGAAGAGGGCTCATTGGGCGAGGGCGACCGGGCGGTCGTAGGAAGGATCCCAGTCTTTCCAGACGGTTTCGTAGCCGTGGGAGCGGAGCATCGCGGCGACTTCGTCGGGCGAGCGGTCGTCCTCGATTGCGAACTGCTCCAGTGAGGCCTCACGGCCTTCGGCGTAACCGCCTGGATTCGTGTGCGAGCCCGCGCTCATCGCCGTCACGCCCACGCGGCAGGCGTGATCGCGGAACTTGCGGCTCTCGCGGGTGCTTAGCGTCAGCTCGACTTCGGAGCTCAGCAGGCGGAAGGCGCAGATCGCTTGAACTAGGTCGCGGTCGGTCATCTCGACCTTCGGCTGCAGTTCGCCCTCGTGCGGACGGATGCGCGGGAACGAGACGCTGAAGCGGCTCTGCCAGTGCTTGCGCTCGAGCCAGCGGAGGTGGAGGGCGGTGAAGAAACATTCCGCGCGCCAGTCCTCGAGGCCGAAGAGCGCGCCGAGGCCGATCTTATGGACGCCCGCGGCGCCGACGCGATCCGGGGCGTCGAGGCGGTAGGCGAAGTCGGATTTACGGCCCTTCGGGTGATGGACGTGATAGGTCTCGCGGTGATAGGTCTCCTGGTAGACCAGCACCGCGTTGAGCCCATGGCGGCGGAGCACGGCGTATTCGGCGGTCTCCATCGGCTGCACTTCCATCGACAGCGACGAGAAGTGCGGGCGGAGCAGGTCGAGGGCTTGGACGAAGTAGGGCACTTCCACCTTGTTGGATTCGCCCGTGAGGATGAGCAGGTGGTCGAAGCCTAGTTTCTTAAGGGCGCCCGCTTCGCGGAGAATCTCGGCCGGATTGAGCGTACGGCGCGGGACCTTGTTGCCGGCCGAGAAGCCGCAGTAGGTGCAGATGTTCTGGCACTCGTTGGAAAGGTAGGCCGGGGCGAAGAGCTGCATCGTGCGGCCGAAGCGACGGAGCGTCCGTTCGTGGCTCAGGCGGGCCATCCGTTCCAGGTGCGGCGCGGCGGCCGGGGAGATCAGCGCCTTGAAGTCTTCCAGGTCGGCCGTGTCCGCCTCGGCGCGGGCGAGCGCGCGGAGTACGTCGGCGTCCGTCTTCACCTGGACCGAGGTAAGGACATCGTCCCAGGGATGGGCGGCATGGACTTCGGCGAAGGACATCGGCCCGTCACTGTGGGCCAAAACCTGCGCAGAGCAAGGGCGGGCGCGCGCTCAGAGCGTCGCGGCGTAGCCAGCGGCGTCGAGGAGGCTGGCGAGTTCGGCCGGATTCTTCACCTTCACCTTAATCATCCAGGCGCCGCCGTACGGTTCGCGATTCACCAGGTCAGGGGAGTTGTTCAGCCCCGAGTTGGCTTCGAGGATTTCGCAGGAGATGGGGCTATAGAGGTCGGAGGCGGCCTTGACGGATTCCACCGTACCGAAGACATCGCCATGGCTGAAGGACGCACCGACCTTCGGGAGGTCGACGAACGTCACGTCGCCGAGCGCCGCCTGCGCGTGATCGGTGATGCCGATGACCGCGGTGCCGTCGGCAGCGACCTTAATCCACTCGTGGTCCTTGGTGTAATGGAGGTCGGCAGGGACGTTGCTCA
>CAIVYX010000094.1 GCA_903910245.1 uncultured Opitutia bacterium
CCCACTGCGACGAGGCGGACGGACCGTAGCCGATCCATGCACCCATCTCCCACGTGATCAGATTATGACGGCAGGCATGGCCGGCGCGGGCGAAGTTCGAGGTCTCATACTGGGCGTAGCCCTCGGCTTCGAGTGTCTCCCACGTGCCGCGGTAGAGGCGGGCTTCCAGTTCGCGGTCGATCTTCACCTTGCCCTGCGAGAGCTTTACGAACATCGCGGTGTCTTCCTCGAAGGTCAGGCAATAGGTCGAAAGGTGGTCAGGCTTGAGCGACATCGCCCGATGCAGGTCGTCGGTCCAGCGCTTCTCATCCTGTCCTGGGATGGCGAAGATGAGGTCGAGGTTGCGTGAGGCGAAGCCGGCGGCCTCGATGAGCTCCCATGCCTCCATGATCTGCTTCGGCGAGTGACGTCGGCCTAACGCGTCGAGCGTGGCGTCATCGAAACTCTGCACGCCCATCGAGACGCGTGTGACGCCGATCTCCTTGAGTGCGGCGAGTTTGTCGGCCCGCACCGACGAAGGCGCGAGTTCGACGGACCATTCGCCGGGCCGACCGGCGGCCTTGGTCATGGCCTTGCCGAGTCGCAATAGATCTTCCGCCGGCAGGAGTCCGGGCGTGCCGCCGCCCCAGAAGGCGGTCTCGACGCGCCCAGGCGGGTGGAGCTCCATTTCTCTTTCGATGGCGGAGAGGTAGCGGTCGATTTCGCTGCGCTTAGGCTGTTCCTGGTAGAACGAACAGAAGTCGCAGGACGACGCGCAGAACGGGACGTGCAGGTAGAGAGCCGTCGCGGACTGGACGGGCGCGGACATCACTCGAGGCCGAGCTGCTTACGGCCGGCTTCGGAAATCATCCGCGGATTCCAGACCGGGTCCCAGACAATCTCTACTTCGGCGGATTCGACGCCGGGCAGGGCTTCCATCTTCGACTTCGCGTCGGCCGCGATGACCGGGCCCATACCGCAACCTTGTGCAGTCAACGTCATCTTCGCTGCGACTTTCTGGCCGCCGCGCTCGCCAGGAGAGAGTTCAAGGTGATAGATGAGCCCGAGGTCCACGATGTTCACGGGGATCTCCGGATCGAAGCAGCCCTTAAGCGCCTCCCAGAGCGCCTCCTGGTTCACGGGGCCGCTGATGACCGTTTCGTCCTTCTTCCCGTACTGGCTCACGGCATCAGGCCCGAGGGTCTCGATGTCGGCGGGGGCGATACGAAAGAGACCCATCGGGGTGCGGACCGTGACCGAGCCGCCGAGGGCTTGGGTGACGTGCACTTCCGTGCCTGCTTCCAGTACCACGACATCCCCGGCGGGGATCAAGGTCGCGGAGCAGTCGCGGAGAAGCTTATGGGCGGAGGACATGCAAAGAAAACAGGCGGTTCAGGCGGGGGACGCAAGCGTGGGGTGCCGGCGGATGTGCTTTTGGAGGTAATCAGGTTGCAGGATGAGATGACGAGCAGGGTTGTGGGCGGCCATCAGGCGGCTAACTTTTAATCAACCCCATCTTCCCATGCGCTGCTTCCTGGCCCTGTTCCTCGCCCTGACCGTTCACGCCGCCCCGGTTTCCCTGTTTGATGGGAAGACCCTTGCTGGCTGGGAGGGTGATGTCACTTGGTGGCGCGTCGAGGCTGGCGAGATTCGCGGCGGTTCGCTTACGACTAAGGTCCCCAAGAACTTCTTCCTCGCGACCGAGAAGTCCTACCAGAATTTCGACTTACGAGTAAAGTTGCGCCTGACCGGCACGGGTTTCGTCAATAGCGGTATCCAGATGCGCAGCGTGCGCGTCCCGAACAGCTCCGAGATGAGCGGCTACCAGGTGGACTACGGCAAGGGCTGGTATGGCAAGATCTACGACGAGAGCCGTCGCAACAAGGTCATCGCTGAATCCAAAGATGCCGCCGCCGTGCTCGCCGCGATCAAGGAAGGCGAATGGAACGAATACCGTATCCTCGCCGAAGGGAATCGCATCCGCAGCTGGATCAATGGAGTCCCGGCGCTCGACTACGTCGAAGCCGAACCGAACATCGCCGCTGACGGCAAGATCGGCATCCAAATCCACTCCGGCGGCATGGCCGAGGTCCAGGCGAAGGATATCTTTATCGAAGAACTTCCGCCTACTCCGGGCGCGCTGACCTGGGATAAGGTGAAGCCGACGGAAAAGAAGGCCGAGCCTGCGAAGGCCACGGCCGCGCCGGTGAAACGCGACACCAGCTACAACAATGTCCAGGGCGTCCGCCGTTCCGCGGAGGAGCAGCAGAAGCTATTCAAGCTTCCCGAAGGTTTC
>CAIVYX010000095.1 GCA_903910245.1 uncultured Opitutia bacterium
CGATCTTCTCGTGAAGAAGGGCCTCATCACCGCTGAAGAGCGCGCGAAGACCCTGGACGAAGCCGCTAAGGCTCGTACGGCCTCCGGCCTCAACAAGGTGTTCGTCAAGGAAGACGCTACCAAGCGCCTCACCTTCTCGGGTCGCGTCCAGACTCAGTATGAGTCCATCGGTGGCACCACCACCACTGGCGCCGGCGTCGAAACCAAGAACACCGACCTCAGCAGCGCTTTCATGCGTCGCCTCTACCTCGGCCTCAAGGTCGACATGGGCGAAGGCATCTCCGCTGAACTCGTCAATAACTTCGCGGATAACACCCTCGACAAGGCGATCTTCACCGCCGAAAGCGCTTTCGGAACCTTCGTTCTCGGTTACCAGAAGGTCCAGTGGGGTCTCGAAGAGAACACCTCTTCCTCCAAGCTCCTGACCGTCGAGCGTTCTGCCTCGAACCGCTATTGGAACGAAAGCGCCAGCGCCTCCAACCAGCGTCTCGGTTTCGGTGCCCGCCACACCGGCCTCCATTACGCCTTCAAGTACGCTGTCGATGCCGCCCAGACTCTCGAGTTCGGTGCCTCTGCCGCCAACGCCATCCAGGGTCAATCCCAAGTCAGCACCGGTGCAACGGGAACGGCTAATGACATCGGTGTCTTCGCTAACCTGATCTACACCTACAAGATCACCGACACGAATAAGCACTCGATCGGCGTCAACTACGGAACCCAGCGCGACCAGCGTGATGCCACCGGAGCCAACGCCTCCACTGGCGCCGCTTCCACTGCGACGATCTCGGGCTTCAACCCGTACATCAAGTCCCAGTTCGACAAGCTGATCGTCCAGGCTGAGTTTATCAGCACGACCAACGAAGCCCGTGGCACCAGCATCGAGCGTAAGCCCGAAGGCTTCACCGCCCTCGCCGCCTACAAGTTCACCGACCAGATCGAAGGCGTCGTGCGCTACTCGCAGCTCGACACCGACGGCCAGGGTGGCACGTTCGGCGACCTCTATCGCGACGCTAAGAACGTTGGTTCTGGTTTCTACAACAAGTTCGACAGCGTCTACGTCGGCGTGAACTACTACTTCGTGGACCATAACGCGAAGATCATGTTCGGCTACGAAAAGGCCAACGCCTCCGAGGGTATGTCTGCCGCTGGTACGACCGGGACCACGACCGATGGTCGCAAGGCTGATGCGGATATCTTCCGCCTCCAGGCTCAGGTTCTGTTCTAAGCCAACCCAAGGTTAGCTTCATAGCACGAGGGCCGGCAGGGATGCCGGCCCTCTTTGTTTGGCGGAATCGCCGACCAGCCCGGGCCTTGTGGTCCGGGCTGCTTCGTGTCCATGTTATCACCCGGCTGAAGTCGCCACCTGTGCCCAGCGCGGTGCGTGCTGATGGCTAGACTGAAGAGGGAGGGATGGTGGGTAAGCACCCTCACCCAAGGCCGCCTGGTTGGCCGTGCTTAGGGCTAGAGGAGATGATCTGCTGCCGCCAGTAGGGGGCTGTCCGCGGACGCGAAGCCGAGGGCCAGGGGCTAGTATGATATCGAGCGCGACCGTCGGGCCGCGCTTGTTCATCGCTAGGCAGGCTGGCAGGCCGGGCGCCTGTGGGGAGTACGTTCGGCGTCCGAAGGCCCGGCCTGCGCTGCGCACGAAGCTATGGAGCCCTTCGCCTAGGCACGAAAAAGCCCGACCGGGTGGTCGGGCTGATCGGTCGAGCTTACGTCGGGCTCAGAGAGCGCGGTAGTTAGGGGACACGTTATCGGCACCCTTGGTCTGTTCGCGGAGGCGGCGATTTTCTTCTTCAAGTTCGGCCACGCGGGCGGTGGCGGTGGCGGCCTTAGCGTTGGCCTCGCGGAGGGCCGTGGAAGCGGCTTCGAGGTCAGCTTCGGCCTTCTTCTGCTTGGCGATGGCTTCCTTCAGTTCGGAGCCATCACGGAGGCGGGCGAGTTCAGCGGTGAGTTCGTTGACGCGGTTGGCGGCGTCGGCCTTGGCCTTTTCGAGCTCGGCAGCCTTCACGGCGGCCTTGCCGGCGTCTTCCTTCGCCTTGGCGAGGGCGTCGACCGCCTGCTTTACTGCCTTGTCGGCGTCATCCTTGGTTTTGGCGAGAAGGTCGGTGGCCTGCTTCCCTGCGTCGGCGGCGGCCTTCTTGGCGTCGGAAGCGTCCTTAGCGGACTTGTCATTGAGGGCCTTGATGTCAGCGATGCTCTTGAGGCGGGCTTCGGTGGCTTCCTTGCTGATTTTGGCGGCGCGCTCGTTGGCAGCCTCTTCGCCGCTCCAGGTGACGATGGCCACGCCACCGAAGGCGGCTGCGATGAGGATGAGAATAATTTCGCGGGTCTTCATGAATGATTGATTAGCCGCAACCTTGTCAGACCCGTCCGACGGGTCAAGAGCCTACCCGCCCAGTTAGGAAAGGCGGTTCTTATAGTCCGCGTAGCCGAAGCGGCGGATGACCTGAGTCTGGCCTGAGGCGGGGTCGAAGCTGGCGATCGCCGGAAGGGGTACGCCGTTGAAGGTCGTGTTCTTGACGAACGTGTAGTGCGACATGTCCATGAAGACGAGGCGCTGGCCGATTTTAAGCGGGGAAGGGAAGGAGTAGTCTCCGATGACGTCGCCAGCCAAGCAGGTCACGCTGCCGAGGCGATAGGTATGGGGCAGCTTGCCCGGGAGGTCGGCGTCCATGATATCGGCACGGTAGGGCATCTCCAAGGTGTCCGGCATGTGGTTGGTCGCCGAGATGTCGATGATGGCGATATCGACGCCGTTATGGACCAGATCGAGCACCGTACCCACCAAGACGCCGGTGCCGATACCGATGGCTTCGCCGGGCTCGAGGTAGACTTGGATGTGCTGGCCCCAGCGCTGCCGGAAGCCCGTGATGATACGGACAAGGCGGTCGAGGTCGTAGCCCTCGCGGGTGATGTGGTGGCCGCCGCCGAAGTTGACCCACTTCATCTGCGGGATGAACTCGCCGAACTTCGCTTCGAAGGCCGCGACCGTACGTTCGAGCACGTCGGAGCCCTGCTGGCACATCGTGTGGAAGTGAAGTCCCTCGAGTCCCTCGAGGTCGGCGGCCGACTTAATCTCGGAGCGGAGCGTGCCAAGGCGGGAGCCGGCGGCGCAGGGGTTGTAGAGTTCGACGTCGACCTCGGCGTGCTCTGGGTTGACGCGGAGGCCGAAGGAGAGTTTGCGGCCGGCCGCAAGAGCGGCGGCCTTATGACGCTGCCACTGCGCGGTCGAATTGAAGGAGATGTGGTCGGCGACGCGGAGCAGGTGGGCAAATTCTTCGTCCTTGAAGGCCGGCGAGTAGGCGTGGACTTCGCCGCCGAATTCCTC
>CAIVYX010000096.1 GCA_903910245.1 uncultured Opitutia bacterium
CAAGCGCGGCTTCTCCGCCAAGCCGGCGCTCATCGGTATCTCGCGCGGCGGACTTTACGTGAACGCGTGGACGCGCCTGCATCCGGATCGCGTGAGTGTGCTCTACCTCGACAACGGCGTGTGCGACATCCGTTCCTGGCCGGGCGGCGTCGCCCTCACGCACCAGAGCAAGGGCAGCCCAAAGGATTGGGCGTTGTACAAGACCGAGTTCGGTTATGCGACGGACGACGAAGCCAAGGCCAAGTCGCTGCAGGCTGCTGAAGGCCTGCTCCCCGCGATCAAGGCCGGCGTGTTTCTGATTTCTTGTCACGGCACCGCCGACAAGACCGTGCCGTTTGAAGACAACGCCGCGCACGTCATCAAACTCTGGCAGGACAACGGCGGCCGCGTGAAGCTCTTCCCTAAGGACGGCGGCGACCATCATCCCCACGGCCTGCCCGACCCCAAGCCCCTCATCGAGGTCCTGACGGCGGAGGTGAAGTAAGGGTAGGGACAGCACCACGTGCTGTCCTAGTTTGGACTTTCCCGTTCGCCGCAGGGCGAACCCAGGTAGGGGCACGATTCATCGTGCACTCCCCTGACGGAGGGCGCGGCGAAGCCACGCCCCTACCCTCGGGCCGCCCTACGGCGGCCCGATAAAAAGGACAGCACGCGGTCCCGACCCTACCCTTTTTGCTTCGCCGGGCCGATCGAGGCGCCCTGCTGCCAGGTGTGCGCAAAGACGGCATCGAAAGCGCCCAGGTCTTGTACGTCCGCGCGAATCCAAATGTCCACCTGCTGGACGACGCACTCTGGAAGGGAAAGGCAGCAGGCGATCGGAGGTGAAAACTGGGACGAATGGACCGTGCCGATGAGCGAGACGACGGAGACGTCGCGCGGGAACTCCAGGTCGCGGCGCGCGAAATAGGAAATGGCCGGCATGAAATCGGTCCACTGCGGGAAGAGCACCGCCGTGGCGCCCTTCGCGAGCGCCGAATCCAGCAGCGCGCCCATGCTCTCGGTCGTAAGTTCCCGAGAGGTGAAACGGACGTCGATGACCACACCCCGCTCTTTCGCCACGCGCGCGATGTTGGCGAGCGACTTGGTCAGCTTCACCTTGCGCCCAAGGAAAGGGATGAAGAAGCGGCGATGACCCAATGAAATCAGCTCTTTGACAGCGACATCGACCAACGCACCATACTGAATCCCCAGCTTGACGATGCGCTTCGAGCGGAGGTTACCATACATCGACGCGATCTTCACACGGTGACGAGAGACGCCGGCGAACAGATGCGCGTCTGGCGCCATCAGGATGCAGTGGGTGGGGCGGGATTTCACCATTTCGGCGTGAGCCGCCTTGCGGAGATCGACGCCTTGAAGGTGTCCCAGGTCGACGAAACGAAATCCGTCTCCCTTCGCCTTCAGCTCTTCGCCCAACTTCTGGAGGCCGAGAGAACTCGAAGAGTCAAAACCCGAAAGCGGCTTGGTCGAGAGAACCAAGACCTCATGATGGCCGCTGGCCCGCCGGGAGCCAGAAATACCCGGCGCCACTTCGAGGCGTCGCTTACCACCACGACTGACCAAGACCTTGCGCTCGATCAGGAGGGCGATGGCCTTCTGGACAGTGGGTAGGCTGACCTTATGCTGGTTGGCCAAGTCTCTGCCCGAGGGCAGCAGCCCCTTCCAGCCCTCCTGACGAATCTGGGCCTCGATACCATCGGCAAGGAGCTCAAATACGGCCTTTTTCTCGAATTTCGCAGCAGGCATGGCGATTTATAAGCAGGATTATTCGCATTAAATCTGATAAAGCCACCGCTTTTGTGGACTGTCAGATTGGTCAGATGTGGTGCTAATCGCACCAGGTGATAGCGGTTAGCGGTTGGCGGTTGGGAACACACCGAGACAGGAGGGCGCGGCGTAGCCACGCCCCTACCCTAGGCCGC
>CAIVYX010000097.1 GCA_903910245.1 uncultured Opitutia bacterium
ACGGGCGCCGGCGGCGGTTCCGGCGGCGAGCGCGTGAAGAGTACCGAGCGCAAGGTGAAGCCGAAGAACGTCAAGTCCCTAGCTAAGACAACCACGCGGATTACTTCCAAGAGCGCCTCGGCTTCGATCGCGCTCCCGGATATGCCGAACTCCGCTTCGGCCTCCTCGATGATTTCGGGCGCGATGGCTGGCGGTGCGTCCAAGGGCTTTGGTGGCGGCGCCGGCGGTGGCATCGGTGCTGGTAAGGGCATGGGCTCCGGTGGCGGCAAGAACTTCGTCGCCCGTCCGGTCATGGGCGCGAACATCTTCTCCCAGCGCCTGGCGGTCTACTTCGACGCCTCGGCGTCGATGCTTCCTTATCTCGACCGCGTTGAAGCGGAGATTCGCGACAAGTTCCCGGATGCCGACGTCTACCTGAGCAATGGCGTGTTCGTCGACGTGCATGACAACGAAATCGTCGGCGGTGACAAATTTAAGGGTACGCCGTTCCTTAATCGTCCCACCGGCGGCGGCTCGAAGAAGAACGCCAAGGGTGAGCTCATCCCCACCGAGACTAATCCGGCCAAGCTCACCACCCAGGGCCGTGCGATTCTCAAGAAGTATGGCAGTAATTTCAAGACGGGCTCCGTCGGCGGTTGGATCGATATCCTCAAGGATGACCGCACCTACGACGCACTGATCATCTTCTCCGACTTCCAAGATGGCGTCCGCCAAATCCGCACTAAGGCCATCGGCGGCGTTTCGGCTTATAAGCCCGACAAGGGCATGCGTGCCGACCCGCCCGTCGTCTTCTCCGATCGTACCAATCAGGGCGGCGGCTTCGCCCGTTCGGTCACCCTCATCGCCAGCGGTGGTGCCTCCGGCCAGCCGGTCGTGCAGTGCAAGGAGACCACCGGCCTCATCGTCGGCATGGTCGCCCTTGGCTCCGGCATCCCGCAGGGCACGACCATCACCGAGATCAAGGATAACGTCAGCTTCACCCTCAGCAAGCCCCTCACCGCCGCCGCCTCCGGACGCGTGGTCTGCAATAATGGTGGCGACAAGCGTTTCCCCGAAGAGAAGAAGTGGGAAGACGAGTGGGAGAAAGCCTTTGCTGGCGCCCGTGAAAACAAGGGCCCCCGCCTCTACCTGATTAGTACCTCCCGCGCCTACGGCAACAAGCCCGGCACGATCCTCCAGCGCTGCGTCTCCGCTTCCGAAGGCAGCGCCATCATGGTCAAGTTCGGCAATGCCAAGAAGGGTACCAGCACGGTGAACGACCTGCATAACTACGATGACCTCTACGTCGGCATGCCCGTCAGCGGACGCGGTATTCCCGATGGCGCCACGCTCGTGGCGATGCCGACCTTCAAGGAGATCATCGACCCCGAAGATCCCGAGAAGAAGCGCAAGAAGCGCGTCGTCGACAAACAACTCACCATCTCCGCCCCGGTGGCCGAAGATTCCACCAATGCGGTCTTCGCTTTCACGCCTCTCATCCAGGCCGTCGGCACGCTCGCCAAGGACTCCAAGACCATCGAAGACGTGTCCGGCTCGATCGACCTCAAGCCCGGCATGATCGTCGTGGACGCTCGCTTCCCGGTCGCAACGAAGGTCATCTCGGTGACCCCCGTTAAGGGTGCAGTCGGATTCTTTAACGTCGAGATGTCCGCGCCGGCCACCGCCACCGCGGCTAATGCCGTCCTGCGTTTCCGGCCGGCCGCTTCAAGTACGGGTAATTCGCGCGGCGCGGCGCCGACGCGCTAAGTCGGATCTCCGGCGGAGTTGAAAGGCGAAGCCACCCGGCTTCGCCCTTTTGGTGTCTAGGGCAAAGCCCCCACGCGACAAAAAACAAAATATGATTCCCAGGTCCCGCTGGCGCCGGCATCATTGAATCAACCCCACCAATGAACCCTTCCAAGTTTTTCGCGATTATCGGCCTAGCCTTACTCTCCGCCTTCGCCCACGCGGCCAAGACCGGCGGCGCGACCGGGGGCAGCGATGAGCCGGCTCCGCGTATCGCGGTCTACCTAGATTGCTCCAGCTCCATGGTGCCTTACCTAGACGCCGTCGAGGCTGAGGTCCGGAAGCAGTTTCCCGACGCCGACGTGTTCAAGGTGCCCGCCATCAAGGTCTGGGTCGACGGCACCGCGGTCCGTGGCGGCGTGGCGTCCGTGCTGCCGCATAAGCCCGCTCCTGCCGGACCAAGGGTCAGTCTGGATACGACCCGCCTCAGCCCGACCGGCAAGGCGATCCTGGCTCGCTATGCCGGCAATTTCGAAACCGGCTCCGTCGGTGCGTGGATCGATATCCTGCGCACCGAGAAGCGCTACGATGCGCTGGTGATCTTCTCCGACTTCAATGATCAGGTGCTGCAGGTGCGTCCGGGGAAGCCGACCGTGCAGACGTACGTCGACGACGCTGGGCAGCGCTCCCTTCCCGAGGCGGAAATCAAGGATGACCGCACTGTCGCCGAGAAGGCATGGGAAGACGTCTGGGTTGGTTCCTTCGATCTCGCCAATGCCGGTAAGGCGCCAGCGCTCTATCTTTTTTCCACGCGTAATCCCGCCAGCCGCATCTTGCAGAAGTCGGCCGATGTCTCGGGCGGAAAATTCACGCTCATCGATTGGCTTCGTCCGGACGGCCCGCCTAAGCCCGCGAACTAAGGTCTGTCTCTAGGGGGAATCAGCGGCCGTGCGGGAGGGAATCTTCGTGCGGCCGCTTCCTTGATACAAGCCGTGGGTTCGTAGGCTTAGGGGGATGAATCAATCCGTCCCTCCGATGGCAGTCAAGCGACGCGCCTCTGTCCGTTCGTGGCGCGGGCTCCTGCTTTCCGTAGGCTTGCATGCTTTGTTGGTTGTCGCGGCGTGCTGGATCGTCTTTAGCCAGCCGGTCGTGCCACCGAAGCAGGAGTTCACTTCGCATGCGGTGGCCGGCGGTAAGTCGGGCGGGCCAGCGGCGAGTCATCCCATTCAGCGTAAGCCAAAGGTGCCGACGCCGCAGAAGCGCCTGACGTCGAAGTCGGCGAGCGCGACGCTCGCCTTGCCACCGATGAAGACGATGACGCCCGAGATGGGTTTGGCCGGATTGTCCGGCGGAGAAGGGAAGGGCGGCTTCGGGCGCGGGTTCGGCTCCTTCGGCGGCAATGGCCTCGGCGCTGGTTTGGGTAACCGTGCCGGGTTTGTCGGTCGCCCAGTGATGGGAGCGTTTATCCGGGCGAAGCGGGTCGCGGTCTATCTGGATTGCTCGGGCTCGATGCGTTCCTATCTGCCGCGGGTCGAGGCGGAGATTCGGAAGCAGTTTCCCGATGCTGACGTGTTTCGTTTCGATGGCGCCCGGGTGGTCGGGCTGGGCGACAAGGTCGTCTATGGACGCAGCTTCCATGGTGAGGCACCACGCCTGCGCGAAGGACCCACGCAGACCGCGCTCGAGACGCTGACGCCGAACGGGCGCTCCGTGCAGGCCAAGGTTAGGACGGCCTGCGAGAAGGGCTCGCTGGGCGCGTGGATGGATCGGCTATTGGCGGAATCCTATGACGCCTTAGTGGTTTTCTCCGACTTCCAGGATGGAGTCCGCTTGTATGAGTCGAAGAAGGGCGATCCTAAGATGGTCTATTCGGACAGCTCCTATCATAAGGTCGGTGGCGTCCAGAAAGGACACACCCGTTGGCAGCGGGAGTGGCTAGAGGCCTTCGCCAAGGCCCCGCACGGGGCCGGCCCACGGCTTTATCTCTTTACCGTCCAGCAGCAGCCCCAGGCTTTCCTGGAGGCCTGTGTGGCGGCCTCCGGCGGCGCCTCGACTTCGGTATCCTGGCTGAAGAAAAGCGGACGCAAGGCGTCGCCTTGACGGTTGCACCCTTGGGCGGGACGGCTTGGATAGGCGCATGGCACCTTTCACGGTAGATTACCGCGCCAATTTCTCCGACACCGACGCCGCGGGCATCGTCCATTTCTCGACGGTCTTCTTCTGGGTCGAGGCGACCGAAGAGGCCCTCTTCCGTCAGCTTAAGCTGCCGTTCCTACGCACCGAAGGCACGAAGCTGATGGGCTTCCCACGCGTCCGCGTCGAGTGCGACTTCCTTTCGCCGATCTACCGCGATGACATCGTGACCGTCGCGCTGTCGCCGGTCGAGATCGGCGACAAGAAGCTCGTCTGGGGCTTCGAAGCCAAAGTCGGCGAGCGCGCCGTCGCCAAGGGCGCCCTGACCACCGTCTACGCTTGGCGCGAAGCCCAAGGCCCCATGTCGGCCGCGCTCGTGCCGCTCGAGATCAAGACGGCGCTGCAAAAGCATTTCGGGGTCTGAGCGATGGACGCGGGCCCCACGCAGAAGCCTTGGTCGATCTTCGCGGCCGTGGTCGCGTGTTTCCTGCTCTTTTCGGCCATCGGAGTCCAGCAACCGCCGCGCCTTTCAGGCATACCGCAGCCTCTGCATGCCGACGAAGCGGTGCAGTGGTCGCGAGCCATGGAGATGTCCGAGGGCATTCCCTATAGCACCAACGAGGATCGTTTCCATGGGCCGACCTTGGCGACTTCGCTGCTGGTCGCATCGAAGCTGACGGGCACCGCGTTCACGGACATGTCCGAGACGTACCTACGCAACGTCGCCGGATGCTACCTGATCCTGCTTTCGTTCGCGGCCCTGGCGTTGCCGGGAGCGAGCCTGGTCTCACGTGTCACCGCGACGGCGTTCTGTTTCCTCATCGGCGGCGGTGCACCGTTCGGATTCTATTTCGTGCAAGAGGTGCTGCTGGTGGCAGGCCTTGCTTGGGGGGCGGTGCTGTGGCTTCGTGCCGACACCTCGGAGCGAAAGGCCCTGTGGCGGCTGCTTTCGGGCGTAGCCTTCGGCTTCGCTTTGGCCTGCAAGGTCACGGCCGCGGCCTACCTCCTATTTTTCTTCGTTGCGCTTATGATCGTCCGTAAGCCATGGGCCGATCGTCATCTTCCCGGATTCATCTTCGGCCTGATCTTCTCCTGGGCCTTCTTCCAGAGCGTTGCCTTTACGGACCGCCACGGCTTAGCGAGCTGGTGGGGCCAGCTGGCCCGCTCGTTCGGCGTGGCCAGCGGACGCTCCGATGACACGCTGACGGCGGTTAGTTACTGGCCTTGGATATGGGGTGCTCTCTGGCTAGCCGAGTTCTCCCTGCAGCGGTTCCTGCGGGAGCGCTTTGTGCCGTTCCGTTCGAGCTCGACTGACTTCATCCTGGTCTTCGTCGGTCTGATCTTCTGCTTCCATCTCGCCCTGCCTTACAAGACGCCTTGGTTGCTTTATGGCGTCATGGCTTTGCCGCTGGTGCTGCTCGTGCCTTCTTTGCTCGGCGAAGATTGGAGGCGCGACGCCTTGCTGTTGTTCGGGCTGCTCGTCTCGGCCGCCTATGCGGCAGGGGATTTCGCCACCCACTCCGAGACCGCCCGGGCGCCACTTCGGGAATTCGAGCAGCGCGTGGCGCGACTCAGTCAGGAGTATAAGGGGGGTAAATTCTATATCGCGGTGGCTGACGGAGGCCATTACTGGCCCTTGCCGTATTACCTCCGGAAGTATCCGGTCGGCTTCGGCAACTTCCCTCAGGCGGCCCAGGCTCCCCTCCGGCTTATCCCCGTAACAGATACCAGCGAGCCGGCCGTGCCTGGCTACGCCGTCACGAGTCTGACGCTCCGCGAGGGTGGTGACCGCTATTGGGTGCTGGTTGCCAAAGGCTATGAAACAGGTTTTCCTCCCCAGAAGTAAGCCATGGAAGACACCCCTATCATCCACAATTTCTCGCACGAGGCCTTCGGCTCCCGTTTCTGGGTTCGCATCGCCGCCGAGGACGGCGTCTACGCCCGCAATGCCGCCGAGGCCTTGTTCCAGCATCTCGACGACCTTGATTTTCAGACCGACCGTCGCCACGACAGCGGACCGGTCGCTTCGATTAACCAGATGCCCGAAGGGGCGATGATCGCCGCATCCGAACACGTGCAGGCGCTCTGGAATTTCTCGAAGGATCTCGGTGCCGATACCAACAAGGCGTTCGACGCTACCGCTGGCGCTCTTTTCGGCTATTGGAAGAACCGTGGTGAGATGGCGTTTAATCCTGACGACCACGCTTGGACGCAGGTGATGTCCGCCTACCGCGATGGCGAATTCCGCCTCGATGGTTGCGAGCTCCACTGTGTTAAGTTCGGTGCTGCCATCGACTTTGGGGCAATCGTCCGCGGCTACGCGCTGGATCGCATGGCTGACATCCTCGAGAGCAGCTGGGGTATCCATCGCGCCCTGCTGATGGCTTCGGGTAGCGTGACCCTCGCTCTTGACCCTCCTGGTGAATCCACCGGCTGGCGTATCGGCGTCGGGGTCAACTCTGAGATCAAGCTCTGCCGATTCGCCATGGCCAGCAAGACCGCCGACACAACGCACGGCAATCTCGTCGACCCTCGAACGGGCCAGGTGGTGTCGCTCCCAGGTTCAGTGCGCGCCATCGCGACTTCCGCGCTCGAGGCCGAAGGGCTGGCCATGGCCGGCGCTGTCCTCAGTGCCTCCGAGGCCGAAGAATTTGTGAATCGCGGCTGCAGTCGCGGACTCTGGCTGCCGGACGGCACCAAGCTGGGTTCGGTGACGTATTTCGAGGTGACCGATCGCTCGGCGCCCGAAGCTACGACGACTTCCTCGGAAGAGTCGGCTACTTGAGCTTGGTCTCGATGTCCCGCAGTAAGGTCTCTCGGTTACCGGAGAAAAGGTAGACGTCGGAGCCGAGGCGCCGCAATGCGGCCTGCAGGACTTCCTTCGAAGGGCGACGGTTTTCCATCAGTCGGCGCAGGTAGGTCTCGAGGTCGGCCGCGATGCGTGGGTGGTCGAGCTTCAGTTGCACGATCTGCTGCAATACGGCCTGGTTACTCTCGTTCTGAAGATGGGCCTGGATGAGCACGTCGTTGGCCTCGTCGTACCGTTTCGCGACGATGAGCTTACGGCTCGCTGAGATCAGTACCTGGGGAGGCACCTTGCGATTCTGCATCAGTTTCTGAAGATTGATCGAACCAATCTCCGTCTGGCCGTCGGCGAAGTAGGCGATGGTCCGCAGGGCTTCGAAGGCCATGCGGGTCTCGGCGACCCACTGGTCGCGCTCCGCCTGCTTGTAGAGGTCATCCACTAGCAGGATGGTTTCGCGCGCGCGGCCAGCGTTCAGGAGGCATTCCACATGGACTAGGTCGAAGCGGACGCGATTGGTGAAGCGGCGCTCCTTGGCGAGCTTCGCGAGACGGGCAGTGAGGGCGACGTCGGCGATTTCGTTACCGAAGCGTGCGAGGTCGAGCATCGCCTGCTCTTGGTTTCCGTAGCGGGCGATGGCCTTTTCCGCGATGGCCGAACGGGCGCCACGGTTGGCGTCGCCGGGTAGGAGGTAGAGCGATTGGATGAGTGGCCCGGGCATGTCCGGCATGCTGATGGCTATCAGGTCGAGGCAGTCCTTGGCGCGTGACAGCTCGCCGCTTTCCTTCAGCCAGCGGGCCTTCATCTCGAGGAGCCGGATCCCGGCGGGATAGGCCGCGAGGGCGGCATCGAGTTGGGCTAGAGCGCCGTCGTGATCGCCGCTCTCCCAGAAAATCTGGCAGTTGAGCAGATAGCCGTCCGCGGTCTGGTCGAGTCGGTAGTCCTTGATGAACTTTAGGGCCTCGGTGAAGTTTCCGCGCAGGAAGTGGGCCTGGGCGGCCGCGAGCCGGAGGTCCGCCTGGATTTCAGGTGATACCTCCTTGTCGTCCAGGTACTTGGTCGCGATTGCGATCAGGCGCGCATCCTGGTCGAGCATGAAGCAGCGGTTGATGTATTGGCGGAAATAGTCGGGATCCTTCTTAGCAAAGACGAGCGACTCCTCGAGCAGCTGATAGGCGTCGAGGGGCCGCTGGAACTGGAAGAACAGGTCCGCACAGAGCCGTTGGGCTTCGAGGTTAGCCGGGGTGAGTTGCGCGCCGGTGCCGATGTAGCGCGCGAACTCGGCGTAGTCCTGCCGGGCGAGCGCGGCCTTCGCGACGCTGACGAAGTATTCGCCCTTTCGGTAGAGATGCGCGGACCGGCCGTACGAATCCTTGACCGTAAGGAGCTTCTCGCGTTCCTGGAGGCGAATCTGTTCTTTGCTACGGAAAAGGTTACCGGCGGAATTAGCCAAAGTGTCTGGCACGTAGAGGTACATGTCGGCCCGACGCGTGGTCGGGATTCCGTTCATAAAGCGTTCCTTGAAGTAGTTCACTTCAGACAGGGCTACCCAAATGATTAGCAGGAAGACCGGGAAGAGGAGCGCGATCCGCTTCCAGCTAGGGCGATACTTACGTTCTTTGTACCCGATGGCCTCGACGATGACCATCCCCAGCAGGATAGGGTAGCTCGAGCGTGAGCTCTGCCCTTGGCCGTAGACGTAGTGGGGGTCGGCTGACATGCCTGCCACGATGTTCCCGCTCCCCTCGGGGCGGGCAAGAGCGGATTGCCCGTCAGAGGCTTGCGGCGGCCTCTTGGGCGGTCTGGACGGGTGCGAAGCAGGTCTGGCCTACGCAGACGGCGAAGTCGACCGAAGCGGGCTC
>CAIVYX010000098.1 GCA_903910245.1 uncultured Opitutia bacterium
AGTGAGGGTGGGGTTAACGATTTCTACTCTAACGGCGACTACTGGTGGCCGGATTCCACGAAGCCGAATGGCCTCCCGTACATCCGCCGTGACGGCCAGACCAATCCCGAGAATTTCAGCCAGCATCGCCTGGTCGTGAAGACCCTGCGTGATTCCGTCTCGGCTCTGGCCGCCGCTTATCAGGTCACCGGTGAAGATAAGTATGTCGTTAAGGCTGCGGAGCTCCTTCGGGTGTTCTTCTTGGACGTCAAGCTACGCATGAATCCGAACCTCAATTTCGCGCAAGCCGTCCCCGGCGTCTCGCCCGGCCGCGGCATCGGTATCATTGACGCATTGCATCTGATTGAAGTACCTGCCGCCGTGAAGACCTTGGAACGTTCGCCGGCTTTCCCGGCTGGAATGGCCAAGAATCTCCGCGGTTGGTTCCGTGAATTGGCTGAGTGGATGGTTGCCAGCAAGAACGGTAAAGAAGAGGCCGCCGCGAAGAATAACCATGCTGTCGCTTTTTATCTGCAGCTCGCCGTCTACGCTGATTTTATCGGCGACCAGGAGAAGCTCGCCGCTTGCCGCAAGCAGTACAAGGAGGTCTTCGTGGGCAAGCAGATGGCCGTCGATGGCGGTTTCCCACTGGAGCTGGCCCGCACCAAGCCGTACGGCTACTCGATCTTCCAGCTGGATAACATGGTGCTCCTTTGCCAGGTGCTCTCGACCAAGGAAGACAACCTGTGGGAGTTCACGCTGCCGGACGGCCGCGGCATCCGCAAGGCCGTCGCGTTCCTTTACCCGTTCCTCGCCGATAAATCCAAGTGGACCCTCAAGCCCGACGTCCAGGCCTGGGAGGGCTGGCCGGCACGTCAGCCCAGCCTCCTTTTCGCCGGTCGCCAGTTTGGTGAGACCGCTTACCTGGATCTTTGGAAGAAGCTTCCCTCCGATCCGACTGACCCAGAAGTGCAGCGCAATATCGGCGTCACCCAGCCGGTGCTTTGGTAAGACGGTATTGTCATCCGAAGGCATCTTGGAATGCTGACCCCCATGAGATTCGCCCCGTTGTCATGGTTGGTAGCCTTCCTGATGCTCGCCACGGCCGCCTTCGCCGAGGACCCGCAGCGCATCCTTTTCATCGGCAACAGCTATACCGGCGTCAACAAGCTCCCTGATGTATTTCTCGAGGTCGTGAAGGATTCCGGTCGATCGACGCCGGTGGTGAAATCATCGACACCCGGCGGACGTACCCTGAAGCAGCACCTCGGTATCGCGGGCAGCATGAAGCTTGTCGACGAGGGCGGGTGGGATGTCGTCGTGCTGCAAGGGCAGAGCCAGGAGCCGGCCATTGCCGAGGTCGACGAGACCGTACGCAAGGAGTTCGTCGAGAGCGCCGCTGAGCTCTGCAAGCGCGTGCGCGCGAAGAGCCCTAAGGCTAAGATTTATTTCTACGAGACATGGGCGCGTCACGCTGACTATTGGGGCGCGGCCAGCAAGAAGGGGGCGGATGTTGGTGCTAATCCCAAGGAAATGCAGGCCCGCTTACGGAAGTGGTATGGTGTCGTGGCCAAGGACAATCAGGCCACGTTGGTTCCCTGTGGGGACGCCTGGGAACTGAACTACGCTTCTACCGCGACGGTTCGCCTACACACCAAGGACCATTCCCATCCTGAGTTCGTCGGCACTTATCTCAACGCACTCATCTTCTTCGGCAAGATTTACGACGTGAAGGCGCCTACGCCGAAGTGGACCGGTAAGCTAGACGAAGCCCAGGCCAAGCTCATGCGAGGCTACGCCGCTCAGGTCTTGAAGTGAACAGACGGATAGGGTTAGCGACCTAGCCAAGCTGCAGCCGCGGTCTTGGCGTCGGCGCCGTCAAGGTGAGACGTGGCGGAAGGGAAGAGCGTGGCATCTTTCTCTCCGGCGACCCAGAGCGGTTGCGTCGAGGCGACGCAGAGCAGGCCGGGGACATCGAGATACTTTGCGCCGCCAGGTAGGAACATCGGGTCGCGGTAATCGAGCAGCTGTCCGAAGCGGAAGCCGGCGGTATCGACAGCGGCTTTGGCGATGGCTCCGCCAGTGGAGGCACGTGCGGCGGCCGCGATAGCGCCCATCTTACCGAAGCCGGCGAGGGAGACCTTCTTCACCTTTGGCTGCGAGCTATCGCGAGGCGTCAGCAGGTAGCTCGTGATGGTTATGACGTCATGCACGCGTTGGGCGAAGAGGGCGTGATTATAGCCAAAGGTGTAGGCGGGAACCTCGCGGGGGCCGGCCACGACACGCGTCTGCTTCAGGCTCTTGTCATCCTGCAGGAAAAGGTCGGCGGTGAGCACGCCGACGCCGCGGTCGATGAGTTCTTGTAGCTCAGGGCGGATGGTTCCATCCGCGAGGCGGGCAGAGCCTTTACCGGCATCATCGAGCCAGATCACCACTTCGCCGGTCGGGTTGATGGGTTGGAGCCAGTCGATCGCGACTTCTTCGCCGTAAGTCGCGTTGAGCAGCTTACCTTGGGTGCGGAAGTGTGAGTCGCGCCACTGCGTGCTGGCCTCAGGGAAAGAGATCTTGCCAGCCTGAGCGTAGGTGCGGCCGATGAGGGCCTCGATGGCCGGGCGCAGAGTGTGTTCGCGCCCCTCGGCGGTCTTGGCGGCGGCGAGGAGTTGCTGCTCCGCGTCGGACTTCAGCCACTTGAGTAGCCCGCGTTCGAAATCGGGGTCGCCGGACTTCGGAGCTGGATGGGCGTCGTCCCAGACCGTGATTTTCTCCTTGGGCAGGGGTACATAATCCTTTTCGACGATAGGTGATTGCTGGCCCAGTTTGAAGTGGCGGTTCAGCACCTCGTAGAAACCCATGCGCGTGACCGCATTATAGTTATGAGGGAAATGCTCGCCGCGTTGGAGCGTCACAAAGTCCTTTTTACCGTAGAGCGCATAAAGCTTCTGCAGGTCAGGAAAGCCTTTCGTCGCCATCTCCTTTGTCCAATCGTTGGCGGTGTTCATGCCTTGGGGTTTGGGGGCGAAGAGGGCGGCGATCTCGACGTTGCCGGAGTTCACGCGGAGGAGCGTGGCGTTCTCGCAGGAACAGCCGCCTTGCATCGCGGTGCTGACCATCACGACGGGGTAGGAAAGCGCGAGACGAGGGTCGGTGGCCGCTAGGAGCATCGTCTGCGTCCCGCCACCGCTGGAGCCCGTGACGGCGAGGCGGGCGGGGTCGACTTCGGGAAGGGTGAGGAGGAAGTCGATGCTACGAATTGAATTGAGCGTCTGCAGTCCCATGACGCTCTGCAGGTTGGCTTCGGCCTGGGGGCTGTAGAGTCCCCATCCTTCGGTACGGTTCATCTCCGGGCGCTGCTTAGCGAACTTGTGGATGATCTCGGGTGTGAACTGCTTCGAGTCGGAATCGCTGAGGGCGTCGATCTGCCAGGCGATGCAGCCCATGCGTGCCAGCTGGACGCACATCGACTGGAAGCGCGAGCGGCCGCCTTGCTCGAAGCGCTCCTGTCCGGTGGCAATCTCTTCGCGGACGAATTTGTCGGACTGGTTGACGAAACGCGCGTCGGCCCAGTGTCCGTGCGGGAAGACGACGGCGGGTACCTTGCCCGAAATATTCTTAGGCCGGTAAAGATTGCCCGTCACGAAGAAGCCTGGAGCGCTTTCGAAGTAGACCTTCTCGACCGTGTAGTCCCCTTGGTCGATCTTGCCGTGGATCACCGCATTGAGCGGCGTCTTGGTCGGCATCGGCCAGAGGCCTTGCGAGATGATTAGCTGGCGTTGGAAAAAGTCGCGGCGCGGCTCCCATTCCTGAACGGACTTCGGAGCGGGGAAGGGGAAGGTCCCGTTGAGGTCCTTGAGCGGACCGAGGCGCGCGTCTTCGGCGTGGACTAGGTTTAGCAGGCCGAGGGTTGCGAGGGCGAGCGTGGGGAGGCGCATGGGGGCAATATGAGCCTCGCGGTCATTGATGGGAAATAAAAAGGCCGACCAATCGGTCGGCCTTCGATAGGGATGATAACGTGCTTATTCGGGCTGCTTCCGGCCGCGCTGCGCTTCACTTGCTTTACGCATTTTCTCGAAGAGCGGGGCGAGCGAGGGGTCGGCCTTACGGGCGGCGTCTTCGGCGATTTCGATCGCCTTGCGCTGGGCCGCGGCGGCGGCCTCGCGGGCTTCGCGGACGGCTGGTTCAGCGTGAGCCTTCGCCATGGCCTCGCGGACACGGCGCTGTTCGTCAGGAGAGAGGCCTGGGAGTTGGGCGCCACGGGTGGCGGGCTGCTCGCGATTACCTTCGCGCTGGCGCGGGGCTTCACCGCGGGGCTGAGCTTCGGGTTGACGGTTACCTTCTTCGCGTCCGCGTCCCGGCTCGGCGTCAGGCTGGCGATTGCCGCCTTCGGGGCGGCGAGGTTGCTCACCGCGGGGCTGGGCCTCTGGCTGGCGGCCGGGTTGGTTGGGCTGACGCTGTTCCATGGCCTTACGGATCTTTTCAAG
>CAIVYX010000099.1 GCA_903910245.1 uncultured Opitutia bacterium
CTACGGCGTGCTGTATCGTGCATTTACCAATCGATTAAAGGGGTGGTCACGCATGAAGGATTCATTAAAACGAGCCAATGCCCCTGAAGCGTCTCTTTACGTTCCTTCTCACCCTGTCCTGCTTGGCCCTGTCGGCCAACGAGGTCGGCCTGGAATCGACCAACCCAAGCCGCTTCGGAGCCAAGTTCGTCGAGAGCAGTGGCAAGGTCGCCGCGGAGTTCAACGGCGACCACGGCGTCTTCGCTTTCTTCAGTTTCTCCGACAAGGGCGAATGGTCTGCCGAAGCGCTGGTGACCATGCCGACCGGCAAGTCGGCCACGCTGACGGGCAAGGTCGCCGGCAAGGCGTACAATGCGTCCGGTAAAATCGAGGGCACGGGCAAGCCTGAGTGGGTCGCTCTGGGGACATTCAATGCGCTGGCCGACGCACCCGCCTTCTTACAGCTCGAAGCCAAAGAACGCAAAGGCACTATCACCCTGCACGGCTATCGCTTCACCTGCGCAACGAACGCCAAGGCCAAGGCGACCGCGGTGCCGCTCCTCCACCTGAAGACCGCCTACACGGAATCGCCGGAAATCTCTGTCGGCGACCGCGGCGGCGTCGGTGCGGCCACGATTCAGAAAGCCGGTGGACGATTACTCATCCCCGTGGTCGTGGAAAAACTGGGTGTGAAGAAACTCTCCGTACGCTTCACCGCGAACAAAGGCTCCACGGCCACCCTGGCCGCGCACGTCGTCGACAACCTCAAGATAGATGCGCTGAAGAAGACGGCCAAGGTCGCCGTCCAGCTCGCTGGTACCGGCAAGCCCGCGCTCTCCAAGGAGATCGCCCTCACCTTCCCTGCCGCCGGCACTTATCTCGTCGCGCTGGACGCCCAGGAAGCCTCAGGGAGCGTGACGCTTAACGGGCTCCTGCTCAACGGCGCGACCAATCCGGAGATCTGGGCGCTCCCGAACGGCAATGCGCAGTCGGTGCACTTCGGCTACCCAGTACCCAAGGGTGAGACCGCCCTCTGGGCCTACGCCGAATCGAAGTCTCTCCCCGGACCGCCCACGACCTACAACTGCGTGCTGGGCTTTGGCCACGGCTACTTCGGCTACCAGCGCAAGACCGCCGGCCCGGAAGCCAAGGACCGAGTGTTCATCTACTCGCTCTGGGACAACGGCTACGTGAAGAACGACGCCAAGAAGGTCAGCGCTGAAGAACTCCGCGACCTCGTCGTGACGACCGTCGCCAAGGGCGAAGGCGTCAACGCCTCGGCCTTCGACCACGAAGGCTCGGGCGGCCACAGTGACCTTCCCTACGCTTGGAAGGATAACGCGACCTATTCGTTCCTGCTTGGCGTGAAAGCCGACGGCGATGCGGCGACTTTCTCCGCCTGGGTCAAGCTCGCCGAGACCGGACAGTGGCGCTTCCTGACCTCGTTCCGTCGCCCGAAGACCGTGGCTAAGATCGACGGCCTCTATTCCTTCGTCGAGGACTGGTCTGGATCATACGGCCAGGTCGAACGCAAATGCCTCTATTCCAACCTCTGGATCCGCAACGCTGCCGGCAAGTGGATCGCGCTCAAAGAAGCCAAGACCAGCGCAACCTCGGAACTCGGCCGCAAGGACTACGCCCATACCGTCGAAGGCAACTCCGTGGCGCTGATCACCGGTGGATACTCGAGCACCGACGGCAAACGTGGCGTGATGCTCGCGGTGCCGGCGGGCAAAGAGCCGGTGGTGGAGTTGGATAAATTACCGACGAAGTAAGCGAAGCTTACTTCGTGGGGGAAGTTCCCCCACGCGGCGCTTATTAGAAGCGCCGCGTCAGACCCAAGTACGCCGAACGGGGCTGGGCGCCGAAGCCAAAGGCGGCGGGCGGAGCGTCCTCGCCGAAGAGGTTCTCGATGCGCAGGGAGATCTCGGTGTTATCGGAAAGGGTGCGGCGGATCCAGACGCGCACGAAGGTGGCGTTCGGTAGGCTGACCCGACTCCCACTGTTCCAGTCGAAATCTTCGCGTCCGCGCAAATGCGTCGCCGAGACGCCGAAAGTCCAGTCATCGCTCGGGGTGACTTCCAAGCCGAGCGTGAGCGTAAGCGTCGGGCGTCGCAGCAGCTTGTCGCCAGCCAGCCCGGTACCGAGATAGTAATCCGTGGATTGGATCTCGGTGTCGAGCCAGGTAGTTGCACCGAAAAGTCGTATGCCCTTGGCGGGGCGCGTCTCAAGGCCAGCCTCGACCCCTTGGGTCCGGGCCTTGGCGATATTATAGGTCTGGTAGCTGGTTGGATTATAATCGATGAGGTCGGTGAGTTCGTTGCGGAAAGCGACGAGCGTCCACGACAGCGCGCCGGGTACGGCATTCTCATGACGTAGGCCGATTTCTGTGCCGGTATTGCTTTCCGGACGCAACGGCAGGCCGAGGTGCGTGCCATAGGCGAGGTCATTAGCCGCGGGCGTACGGTAAGCGGTACCGACCTTAGCGTGAGCCAGCAGTTCCTTGGTGAAGCGATGCGAATAGGAGACCTCGCCCGTGGTCTTGCCCGCAAAATCCGTGAAGCGATCGTCGCGGACGGAAGCACGGACGCGGTCGGTAGCGGTCACCTGCCAGTCAGCACGCGTCCAGACACCAAGGCTTTCATGCGTGTCCGCCCAGGTCAGGCTGTTCGCGGCGGTGTCAAACTGCTCGAAACTCGAACGCTCATAGGAAAGGCCGAGGCCCAGGGTAAGATCGGTGCGCACCTTGCGATCGACGAAGGCCGTCAACTCATCACGATTCAGCAGGTAGCGATTGGCGAAAGGAACAGTAACACTCGAGATGGCACTGCCGGCGCGTGACCAGAAGACGGAGCCTTGCGTGTTTTCATCCTGAAAGCGAAGGCCAGGCGACAACAACCAGCCGCTGTCGCGCTGCCAATCCGTCAGGCTTGCGGCGCCTCCGATATCCTGCCCGGGCAGGCCAGCTTTGCCATGATCCGCCGAGCCAACGAGGTCGAAGACAAGGTTGGGCGACAAACGCCACTCGTGTTTGAGATAGGTGCTCAGCGCATCACGGTCACCGTTCGGACGCCAGCCGTCGTCGTGCGAGGCCGAGAGACTGACGGCGGTGCCATTCGTGGCCGCTTGCGTACCGACAGCGTTGTTCGACAGGAACGCGAGACCCAGCGAGCCACGTCCATAGGAACCGCCTTCGGCAATGAGCGTCGAGCCGGCCTTAGCGGTGAGGGGCGACTGCTGACGCAGGTCGATCACGCCACCAAGGGCATTAGCCCCATAGAGCGAAGAGGACGGCCCACGGAGGATTTCCACGGAGGACAAACCAAAGATGCGGTAGCGTCCAATCTCATAGGAATTGGAAAAGCCCTGCGGAAGACGACGGCCATCCAGGAGCACCGCCGTCTGGGTGGAGTTCGTACCACGGAGGAAGAGTGAACCCACGGAGCCTTCGCCCGACTGCTCGGTCGCGTAGACGCCCGGGGCACCGCCCAGGAGGCTGGTGAGCGTCGTCAGGCCAGATTCTGTCGCGGCCGTGACATCCAGGCGACTGACCGAAGGCGAGGCGTCAGCCAGTGGTGCGGCTTGCCGAGTTTCGATCACGACGGTCTCAGGCAGACGCGTGGGCGCTTGGGCGAGGAAGATTGCGAGGATGCTAAACATACATATCTTTGTATCCGTATATGTAGATGTAAATCAAGTTAAAGGTTTAGCCTCTTTCAGATGAGGCTGGAGAAACGCATCCGGATTGTCATCATGACTTTCGATGGCCGCCGACATTTCCCAGCAACCTGACCTCGGACCTGTCCGCCAGTTCTCTATCTTCGTCGAGAACAAGGTCGGCCGACTCAACGAAATGATCGAGTCCCTCGCTGGCGCCGACGTCCATATCATGGCGCTGTGCCTGGTGGACACGACCGACTCCACCATCATCCGTATCGTCGTCGACTACCCGGAGCGGGCCGAGCAAATCCTCGACAAGCACCGCTTCGCGCATGACGACGTCCCGGTCGTCGCCATCGAACTCCAGTCGGAGTCCCAGCTCAAGGACGTCACCCGCCTCCTACTCAAGGCCGAGATCAATATCCATTACGTCTACCCTTTCCTCTTCCGTCCGAACGGCCGCTACGGTCTCGTCGTCCGCACGGAAGCCCAGGAACTCGCCGCCTCCGTCCTTTCCAGCCACGGCATCACCGTCCTAGGCCGGAACGATATTGCCCGCTAAAAGAGAGTATCGAGTCTGGAGTATTGAGTATCGGGGGATGGAACGGCTACCGCCGCCAGCTGCTTCGCTACCTATACTCCATACTCCACACTCTATTCACAGGTCACCCTATCCGTTTGCATCTCCGCCCGAGATGGGCAAAGTTCCTCTCCCTTCTCATGAGCCGGTACTACTTCGCCTACGCTTCCAATCTGGACTCCACCCAGATGGAGCGCCGTTGCCCCGGCTCCAGCTATCGCGGCAAGGCCTTCCTGCCTAAGCATCGCCTCGCCTTCACGCACCCGAGCTCGACTTGGGGCGGCGGTTCGGCAGACGTCTTGGAAGACCAGGATACTCCCGGCGTCTGGGGCGCAGTGTACGAGATGACGGCTGACGACTGGAAGCGCATGGATGACGCCGAAGGCTCAGCCTACAAGCGCATCAAGATGACCGTCCTCGAAGCTGGCCTCGAAGACTGCCCGCTCGACTGCCAGGCCTACAAGGTCGTCGATCCCACCGGCCCGCACCTACCCTCGAAGCTTTACCACGAGAAGATCGTGCGGGGCGCGCTCGCCCGCGGCCTGCCCGCCGGCTGGATCGCGTGGCTTCGCGGTCTCTCGACCAAGGCCTAACGTGGCCAAGCCGAAAGGCGGGTGGTTGATCGGTTGATCAGTTGAAGCGAGGGAAATAGCCCCAGGAACTAAGAGGAAGAACGCGGGTCAGACCCCTTCACCCCCTCGGCTCAACGATTCAACCTTTCAACAGGTCAACGAGGGCTCGTCGGGCCCTCAATACGGTGGACAGCGGGGGGCGGTTTCATCAATTCTGCCCCCACCCCGCCACCCCCCATTTACCATCCCATGACATCCCTGACCCGCACCTCCCTGTCCCTGGCGTTCGCGCTGGCGGCCGTGACCGGCCTCGCTCAAGACGCGACCAAGAAGCCCGACGCCAAGCCCGCCTCGAAGTGGGAAGCGATGGACTACGGCCGCTTCCTCTCGGCCTCGATCGACAACACCCAAGGCAAGAGCCCCTTCGATCAGAAAGGCTGCGCCGCCAACAAGGCCGTGCTGGTGAACCTCGGCAACCGCGAAGCCGGTTACGCCTTCGACACTGAAACGCTCCGTGGTGCCGGAGCTTGGACCGGTGGATGGATGCAGACCAAGGGCGTCGCCTTTGACGGTAAGCACGGGCCGAACCCCGGCCCCGCGGTCGGTGCCAAGGTATTCTTCGAAACCAACCCCGGCCCCGGCTGGAGCTTCAATGGCACTTTCAACGAGACCCGCACCCTGCCCAAGGGCCCCGAAGGCGTGATGGCTAAGATCGCGCTCGGACCGCTCCCGCGCGAACACGCCAAGTATCAAGGCCTCTACCTCCACGGCGACCGCGTCGTCTTTGCCTACAGCGTCGGCTCCGCCGAAGTGCTCGAAAGCGCCGAGATGGAAAACGTAGGCGGCACCATCGTGCTCTCCCGCTCCTTCACCGTCGTGAAGGGCGAACTCGATTCCTCCGTCCGCCTCCTCGATCTCCCCTACGGCGGCAAGGTCGACCTCGCCGACGGCGCCAACGCGATCGTGCGCGTCGAGATTCCCCTCCCGCCTGAACCCGCCGCCGGCAAGAAGGCCGACCAGAAGGCC
>CAIVYX010000100.1 GCA_903910245.1 uncultured Opitutia bacterium
CCTAAATATGCCCGCCGCCCATGCTGGCCAAGACCGGAGAGCCTGGTTCGCCGAACACGGCGCGGGGCTCCGGCTGATCGCGCGTTAGTGGACCCGGAGCGAGCCCCATGCGGACGACCTCCGCCAAGAGACATTTGTTCGCTTTTGGAAACATCACCGTCACCTGCCTGGCAATCCGAACGCCCTCGTGGGCCGATTATTTCGGCGCGCCTTCGGGGGGTGGCCCCTTCTTACCCTTCTTGCCGCCCTTGGCGCCCGGGCCGCCCTGACCGCCAAGGTTGGCGTGCGGATCCATGGCCTGCTTACTGAACGAGGGATCGGGCGTACCTCTGTGCTTGCGCGGGATGAAAGGGTATTCCTCGGTCATCACGTAATAGTAGGTGCCCTTCGGGAATTCTGGGGTGACGCCGCTGCGCCCGCCGAACTCGTCGAGGTCGCCGGAGCCAGCGACATATTCGAAGTCGAGGCCGAAGGAGCCGTCGGGCTTCCCCGTCGGGGTTTCCTTGCCGTCGCCACCGCGGTCGGCGGTCTTGAGGCGGTAGCTACTCTTCATTTTCTTGAGTTCGCTCTTAGGGTCCTCGGATTTGGCGAAGGCATAGATCGCGTAAACTGGGAAGCCGTCCGCCGCCCAGCCGACGTGGGTCATCTTCTTTTCGCCCCCGGACAGACGCTCGAGGAGCAGGGTGGGGAGTCCGTGATAGTGGTAGGCGCCGTTGGGTTGGACGTGGCCGTGGTTCTGGTCGAGGCCGAGGCCGACCTTGATCTTGGGCGTGGTGCCCATCTCGGTGTTGCTCATCAGCGCCTCGTAATGCCAAGGGTTGCTCCGGTCGCCGTCGTTATAGACTTCGGCGGTACCCGGATCAAAGACGACGCCGTTCAGGGCGACACCCCAGGCCGACATCATCCGGCCAGCGGCGCCTTCGCGTAACACGGGGCGTACAGGCACCTCGAGCCGATACTTCTGCTCTGAGATCTCGTTGGGGTTGCCGCGGTTCGGGAAGGTCGCGACCTTATGGTCCGGGATACCGTTGGACTCGATGACACGCTTGTCTCCCTTCACGGTGATGGCGACCTTGTTCTGGCCGGGCGGCTTGGCATCGGCTTCCTTGAGGGACGGGCCCTTGGGGGCGTCGGCGGCCACCAGTGCGGCAGCGGCGAAGAGGAGGTAGAGGGTCGGGTTCATGGGGGCGTGGGGTAAAGGATACCAGATTTCGGCTTAAGTGAAGGTTAAGACCGACCGAAGGTTGGCTTTTCCCGCGGAAGTGGTTCTCTTCGGCCCCATGGCCTCCACCACCGAACTCCTCTCCCGCTCCGTCGCCGGCTTGAACGCTCTTGCCACGGTCTTCCTGCTGATGGGCTACCTGCGTATCAAGGCCGGGGATAAGATCGGCCATGGCAAGGCGATGGGCGTGGCCGTCCTAATCTCCGCTCTTTTCCTAGCGCTTTATCTCGCCTCCAAGGTCCACCTCTGGGTCGCTCTCGGCCGGACCAATATCCTCTATCGCCCCGAGGTTGGGCTGACATGGGACAAGCTCCTTTATTACGTCATTCTATTTCCGCATATCCTCCTGGCGATCCTGGTCACCCCTTTCATCGTCCGCGCCGTCTGGCTGGCCAAGCAGGGTCGGTTCGAGGACCACAAGCGCCTCACGCGTTGGGTCTTCCCGGTCTGGCTCTACGTCTCGATCACCGGCGTCATCGTCTGGGGCTTCATGGAGTTCAGCGGCTCCCTCGCCCTAGCGGCTCAGCAGGCGACGAAGTAGGGCGGCGATTTTCCCCTCGCTCCGTATGGGATTTCCGCTTTCACTCCCGCGGTCGTCATGGAAAGCGAGACCAAGTCCCAAAACCCTCAGACGGAGAAGCTATTTCTGTGGGCCGCGTTCATCCTGTTCTGCACGGTGCTCGCTTTTACGTGGTCGACCTATGGCGATGAGACCGCTCGCCTCGCCGGCATGCGTGCCAGCGAGGTGCAGAAGGAGCAGGCTTACGCCGCCCTCGAACGCACGCGTGCCCAGACCGAACGCTACGTCGAACGCTTCGGCCGCGACCCCGAATTCGTCCGTGACCAAGCCCGCGAAAAAATGGGCGTCGCCGAGCCCGGTGAGATCGTGATTCGCCTCGACGGTGCTCGCAATATGGCCACACCGCCGAAGCCCGCGCCGGCTCCGGCGGCTCCCGCTCAGGCTCGCCGCTGAGCATCCTTGCTTGCCTGCCCGCCTTCCCGCGGGCATTCCTTGGTCATGTCCGCACGGAAGAAAGCCCAGGCCACCTGGGGCGGCCGGTTCAGCGCCGGTCCAGCCGAATTGATGCTGCGTTTCGGCGAGTCGGTCTCGTTCGACCATCGTCTCTGGGCCCAGGACATCCGCGGCTCGAAGGCCCATGCCACGATGCTCGCCCAGGCGGGTATCCTGACCAAGCAGGAGCGTGACGCCATTCTGCGCGGCCTCGACGCCATCGCCAAGGAGATCGAGTCCGGCAAATTCAAGTGGAGCCGCGACCTTGAGGACGTGCACATGAACATCGAGAGCGCGCTCACGCAGCGCGTCCCGGCCGCCGCCAAACTGCATACGGCCCGCTCGCGTAACGACCAAGTCGCCACCGACGTCCGTCTCTGGATCAAGGACCAGTGTGACGCCGCCGATGAAGCCCTCGTCTCCTTGCTCAAGACTTTGGTGAAGCTCGCTGAGGCCAACGCCGACGTGATCCTGCCGGGCTACACGCACCTGCAGCGCGCCCAGCCGGTCTCGGCCGCCCACCACCTGCTCGCCTACGCCGAGATGTTCGGACGTGACCG
>CAIVYX010000101.1 GCA_903910245.1 uncultured Opitutia bacterium
AGGATCAATCACGCCGCACATCGGGATGTTGAGCTGCGCCTGGTCCGCCGGGCCGCCGTCGCCGGCGAAGCCGGCCTTACCCGTGCCCGCGAAGACCGTCGTGGCGTGCGTCTTGGGGTCGAGGCGGACGATGCGGTGCTGAAAGCTATCGGAGGCGTAGATTGAGCCGTCGGCGGCAATCGCGATGTCGTGCATGCCGTTGTAGACGGCTGGCGAAAGATCCAGGAGCTTAGCCGGGGCGGGCAGTTTCGGAGACTTGCCCATGCTGTTCCACTTCACCCCGGAGATATACTCGATCTTGCCGTCGTGCATTTTGAAGATGCGGTTCGCGGGCTGGAACTCCACGCCGTATGCGTCGCCCTTCGCGTCGAAGGCGATGCTGAAGGGCTCGTGCAGATCCTCGGCGCCAGGGAGCTTGATGACTTCGATGGCGGCGAACGCCGAAGCGGCGCAGGCGAGCAGGGGGAGCAGGCGGGTGAGCATGCGATGTTCATAGGGTGCCGACGGCGGTGTTCAAGACCTCTGCGGGAAAATGGTTCGACCTCGGGCCCAGCCCCTCCACCTTGGCGTCTCCCGTGCCTACGCCGCTTCCATTGATCATTCGCGAACTTGGCGGCTCCGGTGCGCCGCTCGTGGTACTGCATGGCCTGCTCGGTTCGTCGCGCAACTGGCAGTCCGCCGGCGTGGCGCTCGCCGAACGCGGCCACCGCGTGCTGGCGCCCGATTTGCGAAACCATGGGTCATCGCCCTGGGCGGACGACTGTTCCTATGCGGCGTTAGCTGGCGACGTCATTGCGATGTTGGACGGACTTGCACTCGGTCCTGTGCACCTCGTCGGCCATAGCATGGGCGGCAAGGCCGCGATACGTCTCGTGATGGACCGGCCCGACCTCGTGTCGCGCCTCACGGTCGTGGACATTGCTCCGCGTGCCTATTCCGACCTTGTCCGCGTTGAGTTCGGCGCGATGAACGCCCTTGATCTATCCGCCGTGAAGTCGCGCAAGGACGCCGAGGAGAAACTCGCCGCGCAGGTGCCCGAGTGGGGCATGCGTCAGTTTATTCTGACGAATCTCGGTCAGGACGCCGAAGGCCGCTGGCGCTGGATCGTGAACCGCGAGGCGTTGACGAACTCTTTGCTGGAGATCCTCGGTAATCCGTTGGCTGCCGGTGAAACTTGGAATGGCCCGACCCGTTTCCTGCGCGGCGGGAAATCGAATTATATCCGCGACGAAGACATCGCGACGATTCGTGCGCATTTCCCCGAGGCGGACGTCGTCACGTTGCCCGACAGCGGACATAACCCGCACTTCGAGGCGAGGGCCGGCTTCGTCGAAGCGGCGCTGGCTTAGGCCTGAGGGCGTTGGCTATCCCGGCGACGCTTGAGGTGAAGCCCGACTCCGATGACCAGGGTGAGCAGACAAATCGTTAAGCCTACATTGCGGACCATGATCCTGAGCTTCAAGGCTTCAGGCAAAGGTGCAACCGCCACAATCAGCGGCGATTCGTCTTCGGCGATCATCATCACCCAGCGTGGCTTGGCGACCGGCTTCGTTTCGTCGTTGAGCCAGAGCACGACCGTATGCGGGCTCATCTCCGGCAGGCGCAGCACGAACTTCGGCGACTCTGGCGTCCAGGTCCATTCAACGACCTCAAGCATGTAGGATTTTGCGATTTCTTCGGCCGTATGGCCAAGCGGCGCAGCGGCATCGAGCTTCGTCTCGGAGAAGAAGGACGGCTCTCCGGCGACTTTGGAGAGCGATGTCGTCTCCTTGCCGGCCGACAGCTGGAAGAGATTCTCGGCGGCCTTGGCGAGCTGCGCGCGGTCCTGAATGTTAAAGTTCGCTTCCGTGTCGACCGTTACGCGCAAGACGCACTCGCCGTCGGTGCGGAGCGTGAGCTTCGCCAGGAGGACTTCGCCGTTATGGGCGCAGACGAACAAGGGGAGCACGAGGGCTCCCCAGGTCAGGACCAGCTGGCGCAGTGCGCGGATCACTTGCGATTCCAGCGCAGCACGCGACCGAAGGTATTCCACTCGGTCTCGAGGATGTTGCCGTCGTTATCGAAAGTGATGCCGTGGGGCGAGGTGACGACGCCTTCGCGCCAGTCAGCGGGGGTTACCCGCGGGGTGTTGGTCTGGCCCTTGGTGTCATTGACGCCGAGGGAGGCGACCATCTTGCCTTCCTTGTTCCAGACGGAGACGCGGCCGGCGATTTCGGCGACGCACATCAGCTCGCCGTGGAAGGAGGCCGAGGACGGATTACGCAGGCCCGTGTTGGCGATCATCTGCGGGTTGGAGCCGTCGAGGTCGAGGTGGAACATGCGGTTGTTGCCGCGGTCGAGGCAGAGCAGGCGGGCCGGCGAGAAGCG
>CAIVYX010000102.1 GCA_903910245.1 uncultured Opitutia bacterium
GCGCTGTCCATCTCGCGGATGACGCCGTATTCGATGACGTCAGGGTTGTAGCGGTAGCGGGTGAACTTCCGATGGTCGCCCCACCAGTCCTTGACGCGGGTGAGGGTGACGGACTTCTCGCGCTGGAAGCCGGTGGGCCCGACGAAGTAAGGGCCGGTGGTGGGATGGAAGCGGTCGTTGTAGAGCTTCTCATAGTTGGGGCCGAAGTCCTTGAAGAAGTTGCGCGGCAGCGGGCGGAGCTCGCCAAGCTGCTCGAGCTGGTACGGACGCTTGCGCGGCGCCTTGATGGCGATCGTATGTGCGTCGTATTTCGTGATGCCGCCCCACTCGCGGGTGTAGAAGTCGGCATACCAGTCAGCCTTGGCCCAGGGCGAGCGGTGGAAGTAGAAGGCGTAGAAGTAGTCGTCGGCGGTAATCGGCTGCCCGTCGGTGAACTGGGCGTTGGGATCGAGGCGGAAGTAGGCCGTCATGCCGTCAGGTGACATCGCCCAGCTCGTCGCCAAGGCCGGGATCGGTTCGTCAGTGTTGGGGTGCGAGGAAAGCAGGCCAAAGTCGTTGTTGTCGTAAAGCTCACCGCGGAAGCCGTTATTAGCGTTAGGGCCGACGCGGCGGAGCGTGGGCGGCGTGCCGGCCGTGAACTGACGGAGCGTACCGCCGCGGACGGCGCGCGGGTCGGCGAATTCTTTCTGGCCCGAGCCGTCGTGCCAGACGAGATCCTTAGGGAGGTCGGTCGGCGTCGCGTAATGGAAGAAGTCCTTGTGCTCGGCGTAGTAGGCCGCGGCCTTCGGATCCTCGAAGGTCTGGGCGGAGGCGGTCGTGAGGACGAAGAGGAAGGCGAGCAAGGTTCTCATTTCTAGGTGCGACGAACGTCGAAGGCATCCTGGAGCGCTTCGCCGATGGAATTGATCATGACCATGGTGCCGACGAGGCAGAATAACGTCGGGCCGAGGATCCACCAGGCGGCCCAGTTCTCCTTGGCCTGATGGAGCAACTCGCCCCACGAAGGCTCCGTGGGCGGCAGGCCGAAGCCGAGGTAGTCGAGGGCTGATAGGGAGAAGACGAGTCCGTGTAGGCTGAAGGGCAGCGTGGTCAGAATCACGGTCGTGCAGTTGGGCAGGATGTGGCTCCAAATGATCCGCGCATGGCTCGCTCCGAGTGCGCGGGAGGCGGTGACGTAGTCGCGGGCAGAGACCTGGTAAGCCGACGCGCGTAGCTGCTGGGCGAGGCCAATCCACGAGAACGCGACGAGGATGAGCACGAGGACGGCCAGCGAGGGCTCGAGCAGGCTGGCGAGGAAGATGATGGCGTAGAGGAACGGGATGTTGGACCAGATTTCCATTGCCCGCTGGGATACCATGTCGAACCAACCGCCGAAATAGCCCATGGCGGCTCCAAGGACGAGGCCGATGCCGTAGGCACAAGGCAGGTAGATGAGTGCCGACAGGAGCAACAGGCGGAAGCCGCCGAAGAGCCGTGCGAGAATGTCGTGGCCGGATTCGTCGGTGCCGAGCCAATGTCCGTCGAGTCCGGGCGGGCAGGGCGAGGGCACCTGCGTGCGGAGCGAGCCCTTTGGTTCCCAGTCGGTACGGTCCGAGGTGGGTACGCGTTGGGCGACCTTACCGTCGGCGAATTTTGCGCGGGCGACGCCGACGCCTTCGGCGAATAACCGCGCGTCGCCATGCGGTCGTCCGTCAATGATCGTCCAGGTCTGTCGGCGGGTGCCGTTCGCATTGAGCGTGAAGATGCGTCCTTCGGAGATGATGCCGCGAGGATCGTGCCAGTGCCCTTCGGTATCGCGGGAGACTTCCGGCATCACCTCGCAGACTTCGCCCGGGGCGAAGGGAACGGGCGGCATAAAGAGCCAGCCTCGGCCGTTCTGTTTCAGTTCTTCGGCTAGGAGCCGATAGTTGGGTTCGCTTTCGATCTTGAGGCCAAGTTCGCGTCCGGAGATGAAACCGGCGAACACTGGGAAACGATACGCTCCGTCGACCTTGAGCACGAGGGGACGGTTACCGACCAGCAGCGGCCCGAGCAGGGCGAGGAGGGAAAGTGTGCCCAAGGTCAGCAGTGACCACCAGCCGAGGCGGTTACGCCGGAAACGTTCGAAGCGCTGGAGCGTGATGGGATCGAAAAGGTTCATGCGGATTTATCGAACCGGATGCGAGGGTCGACGGCGGCGACGCAAAGGTCGGAGACAATGTTGCCGATGAGCATCGCCAAGCTGGAGAGCGTGAGGAGGCCAAGGAAGACGGGATAGTCGCGGTGGACGAGCGAGTCGTAGCCCAGCAGGCCGAGGCCGGGAATGTTGAACGTGAACTCGATAAGGAAGGAGCCGGTGAGGAAGAAGCCGAGGTTGCCGCCGAAGGTCGCGGCGATGGGGATCAGCGAATTGCGGAGCACGTGGACGAACACGATGCGGCGGTTGCTCAGGCCCTTGGCCTTGGCGGTGCGGACGTAGTCGGCGGTGAGGTTGTCGAGCAGGCCGTTACGGGTGAAGAGCGTGAGCGCGGTGAAGGCGCCGACCATCTCGCAACTGAGCGGCAGGACCGTACTCATGAACGGATGCTCCCAGTCGAAGCCCTTCGACGGGAACCAGTGCAGCTGGTGGCAGAGGAGATTGAGGCCGGCGACGGCGAGGACGAAGCCGGGTACGGAATAGAGGATGAAGAGGATCTGGGTCGAGGATCGGTCAAACCAGCCGTCGCGTTTCAGGGCCTTGGCGACGCCGAGCGGAATCGAGATCGCGTAGGCGAGCAGCAGGGACCAGCCGCCGAACCAAGCCGAGATGGGGAAGCGGGACTTGATCTCGTCCCAGACCGGCTTGTCGCTGGCGGTGGAGTCGCCGAGCTCCGCTTGGAGGAGTCCGGCGTAGGCACGTCGGTAGACGAGCACGCGCGTTGCTTTCTCGGGGTCGTCGGGTAGGGGGGCGGCGGTAGCGAACCAGTGTGCCCGGGGTTTGCCGTCTGGCATGGCCGCAGTAAAGGTGCTTCCAGTCTGGCTGACGTTCAGCTTGAAAGATTTGCCTGCGATGAGGTCATCGGCGACCTCCGCCTCGGCCTTGCCGTCCTTATCTAAACGTACCGTGATCCAGTCCGCTTGGCCGGGGAGGGCTCCGAGCCAGATGGCATAGGCCTCTATAAGAGAGCGATCGAAACCGTAGCGCCGTTTGAGGTTGTCGAGCTCCTCGGGCGAGGCCGGTCCGCTCGGGCGGGCCGCGGTGCTGCGTTTACGGTCGGCCTGCTGGCGCTCGGCGAGGGCTTGTTCGATCGGGCCACCCGGGACGAAGCGGGTGAAGCAGAACGCGACGAACGTGATGCCCACGAAGGTCAGTGGGACTAGCAGCAACCGTCTGAGGACGTAGTCGCGCATCGCGGGTCTCTATAGGGCAGTCACAGAACGAGAGGGGTCAACCCGAAAGGACTCGCTTGCACCCATGGCCGGAGGTCGCACCTTGTGTGGGGTGCCCCTGCTTTACTCTTCCCTGCTTTTTGTCGTCCTTGCCGTTGTCGCGTTCGGACTACTCTTACTCTCAGTCTTCCTGGTCGCCTTCGCCTGGCGGGCACCGCGACGACACAAGTCAATGTCGCTGGGTTATTGCGTCATGCAGACCCTGTGCTGGCTCCTCTTGAAGTGCGGGTACAGCATCCGTGTCCGCGGGTTGGAGAATATTCCGCAAGAAGGCGGCGTACTCCTTATCGTGAACCACGTTGCCTATGCCGACGTGGTGGTGATGGGTGTGATGTCCCGTCGTCCGGTGCGCTTTCTCTCTTGGGAAGGTTTCGAACGGCATAAGTTCATCGGCTTTATGTGCCGACTGATGGGGACGATTCCGGTTTCGGAGACGAAGGCTAAGGAGGCCATCGTCAAGGCGGGCGAAGCTCTCGCCCGCGGTGAAGTCGTCTGCATCTTTCCCGAAGGTAGTATCACCCGTAACGGTGGCCTGATGCAGCTGCGCAAAGGCTTCGAGCTGATCGCCCGCCGGGGCGGCGCGCCTATCCTGCCCGTCGCCATCGATGGCATGTGGGGCTCAATCTTCAGCTACAGCGGAGGAAAGTCTTTCTGGAAGTTACCCAAGCATTTCCCTCGTCCCATCGGCGTCGTGGTCGGTAAACCGTTTCCTGTGGCCGAGCATGCCAAGACGCGCTCGCGTCTACTCGAGCTCGCCGCGGAGGCCTTCGCCATGCGCAAATCCCTCGAAGGCCATCTCGGCCGTGAGGTCGCGGAAGGTCTCGCGAAGAAGGGCGGCTCCGTCGCCTTGGTCGACCGCACCTCAGCTCGCGTCGAGTACTCTGGAGCGACGCTGCTGGCCTTGGGCTGGGCCTTCGCGGGTGAGTTGAAGCGCCGGACGACGTCCAAGCGTGTCGCGATCGTGCTGCCTCCGGGCGTCGCGGCGGCGGTGGCTAACCTCGGTTGCGTGCTGGCCGGCAAGGTCTCGGTGAATCTCAATTTCTCGCTGGGTCGTGAGCAGGCGCTCTCCTGCCTCCAGCGCGCCGAGGTGGACCTCGTCGTCACCTCTGGCGCTTTCCGCAGCAAGCTCTCCGAGAGGTCTCCGGACTTTCCGTGGGGTGATCACGTTCTCGACGTCGCCGATTTCCTGACGGCGCCCTCGCGCGCTGACCTCGCTTTTCGCATTAGCCTGATTCGCTGCCTACCGACCTCCTGGGCGCTGGCGTGCATGGGGCTGCCGAAGCATGGTGGCGACGACGAGGCGGCTTTGCTCTTCACCAGTGGCAGTTCCGGCCAGCCCAAGGGCGTACGTCTTTCGCACCGTAACATCCTGGCTAACCTGCGGCAGATTGACGATGCGGACATCCTGCCGGACGATGCGGTCCTGCTCAGCAGCCTGCCGGTCTTCCATAGCTTCGGTTTTACGATTGGGCTTTGGTATGCGCTCTCCCGCACGCCGCGTCTGGTGACCTTGCCGTCGCCACTGGATTCCACCGCTGCGGTAAAGGCGATCAAGGAAGAGAAGGTCACGGTCGTCGTCGGCACGCCGACTTTCCTGCGCCCTTATCTCCGTCGCGGCACCGCCGTAGATTTCGCGACGCTCGAATGGGCGGTCGTCGGGGCCGAGAAGTGTCCGGCCGACCTGGTGGATGCCTTCGCCACCCAGCTGGAGACGCCGATTCTGGAAGGCTATGGCATCACCGAGACCAGCCCCGTGCTTGCCGTCAATGTACCTGACCGGATTGACCCCGAAGGTCCCGGTGGCGTTTGGCTGGGTAACGTCCTTGGCTCCGTTGGTCGTCCGATCATCGGCGTCGCCGTCCGCTTCCTTGACCCCGAGACCGGCGAGGTCCTGCCGAACGCGCAGGTGGGTCTCCTGGAAATCAAGGGAGCCAATATCTTCATGGGCTATCTCGATGCCGAGCAGACGGCTAAAGCGATGACGCCGGATGGCTGGTATCGCACGGGCGACCTCGGGCGCATGGACGAGGACGGCTTCCTGTACCTCGCCGGACGACTCTCCCGCTTTTCCAAGATTGGCGGTGAGATGGTCCCGCATGGCACCGTCGAGGATGCCTTGCGCAAGGTGATGAAGCTGACCGATTCCTTTGAAATCAAGGTCGCCGTCGCGAGTATCGCGGATCCGGCTAAGGGCGAGCAGCTCGTCGTGTTGCATGTCGATGATGTCGATGTCGAGGCGATCCGCACGGCGCTCGCGGCCGAAGGGCTCGCTAACCTGTGGATTCCCAAGCTGTTCAAGAAAGTGCCCGCCATCCCGATTTTAGGCACGGGTAAGCTGGATTTGAGCAAGTTGCGGGAGCTGGCACAGGGCTGACGCGGTTTTGGCTCGCTTGTGGCTTAAGGTGGATTGTCCTCACTAACGATCATGCCCAAAAAGAAGAAGCCCGCGAAGAAATCCGTCAAGGTGCTTAAGGCCCGCAAGTCCGCGCCGAAGCCTGCCAAGAAGGCGGCGGCGAAGCTCGCAGCTGATTCGCAGGTCGTCGCTTTCCGCGATGCTATTCTGCGCCACTTGAAAAGCACCTTCGCCCGTGACCCCGTCACCGCGACCCGTAACGACTGGTGGATGGCCACCTGCATGGCCGCCCGTGACCTGATGATTGCGCGCTACATTGATACGCAGTCCCAGCATTCCAGCTTGAACGTCCGCCGCGTCTATTATTTCTCCTTGGAGTACCTCATGGGGCGGGTGCTCTGTAATAATCTCGTCAATCTCGGCCTACGCGACGTGGCGGCGGCGGCCTTGGCCGAACTCGGCCAGAATCTTGAAGCGGTGGCGGATGAAGAGGCTGATATGGGCCTAGGTAACGGTGGGCTCGGTCGCCTCGCTGCCTGCTTCCTCGATTCCCTCGCCACGATGGATATCCCGGCTATCGGCTACGGGATTCATTATGAGTTCGGCTTATTCCGGCAGACCTTTGCGCTGGGCCGTCAGGTGGAGGTCGCGGATAATTGGTTGGCGAATAATAATCCCTGGCTGGTGCGCCGTCCGAACTTCCGCGTGAGTGTGCCTTTGTATGGGCGGGTGAAGTACAGCAAGGATGATCGCGGTAATCATTCGGCGGAGTTGGTGGAGACGAAGAATCTTCACGGCGTGCCCTGGGATATCCCGATTGCAGGATTCAACGCCAGCAGCGTCAACTACCTCCGCCTATGGGAATCTAAGGCCGATTCGGAGTTCGATTTTAAGGCTTTCGATCGCGGTGGTTACGTCGAAGCGGTGCGCGAGCGTGATGCGAGCGAGACCATCTCGAAGGTGCTTTACCCCAACGACAGCACCGAGAGCGGTAAGGAACTACGTCTCGTGCAGCAGATCTTTTTCGTGTCCTGCTCGTTGCAGGACATTTTGCGCCGCCATCGCCGTCTCAATGCGAGCTTGGATAATCTGCCGGCGAAGGTCGCTATCCAGCTGAATGATACGCATCCTTCCATTGCGATCGCCGAATTAATGCGCCTGTTGGTCGACGAGCATCGCCGCACCTGGGATGAAGCTTGGGGCGTTTGTACGCAGGTCTTCAGTTACACCAATCACACCTTGCTACCGGAAGCCCTCGAGACCTGGTCCGTGCCGCTCTTCGAGAAGGTGCTGCCACGCCACCTCGAAATCATCTACGAGATCAACCGTCGCCACCTCGAGGACGTCGAGAAGCGCTGGCCAGGGGACGACGCCCGCAAGACGGAACTCTCCATCATCCAGGAAGGCTCACCCAAGCGTATCCGCATGGCGCACCTCGCCGTGGTCGGCTCGCATCACGTGAACGGCGTGGCCGAACTGCACACCCGCCTGATCCGCGCAAATCTGTTCCCGGGCTTCAATGAGCTCTGGAAGGGCAAGTTCGTGAACGTCACCAACGGCGTCACGCCCCGCCGCTGGGTCCGTGGCTGCAATCCTCAGCTCGGCGCCCTGTGCGACGAAGTCGCCGGCAAGGGCTGGGAGGCCGACCTTGGCCGCCTGCGCAAGCTGGACGCCTTGGCTGACCGACCCGCATTCCAGGACCGTTTTCTCGCCATCAAGCGCGCCAACAAGGTCCGCCTCGCGGCCCGCATCAAGGAGCTCGTCGGGGTGGAAGTCTCGCCCGACGCGCTCTTCGACGTCCAGATCAAGCGTCTGCATGAGTACAAGCGCCAGCATCTCAACCTGCTGCATATCCTGCACCTGTACCGTCGCATTCTGAACGAGCCGAACGGCGCCTTCACGCCTCGCGTCTGTATCTTCGGGGCCAAGGCCGCGCCGGGTTACGCCCTCGCCAAGCACATCATCCACGCAATCAACCGTGTCGCTGCCGTCATCAACTCCGATGAGCGCGTCCGCGGACTACTCAAGGTGGTGTTCCTGCCGGACTATCGCGTCTCGCTCGCCGAATGCATCATCCCCGCCGCTGACCTCTCCGAGCAAATCTCGACCGCGGGCAAGGAAGCCTCGGGCACCGGTAACATGAAGCTCGCTCTCAATGGTGCGGTCACCATCGGCACGCTCGACGGCGCCAACGTCGAGATCGCCGAAGAAGTCGGCGCCGAGAATATTTTCATCTTCGGCCTCCACGTCGAGGCGGTCGAGAAGCTCTGGGCTGATGGTTACGATCCGCGAGCGGTTCTCGCTGCCGACCCGGAACTCTCGGCACTGCTCGATTGGCTTCGCTCCGACACTTTCACGCCCGAACAGACCGGTGCTCTCTCGCCGGTGGTCGATTCGCTCCTGGATGGCGGCGATCCCTATCTGGTACTGGCTGACTTCCGAAGCTACTTGGACGCCCAGGCCAAGGCCGAGAAGGCCTTCTTGGACCGTCGCCGCTGGGCCGCCATGGCTATCCGGAACGTCGCCCGCTGCGCCAAGTTCTCGTCTGATCGCTCGATCGGCGACTACGCCAAGCTCATCTGGAGGACTAAATCCCACCCCATTCCCCGCTAAGAATGGGTTGAGGTCGGTTGCCAAGGTCCCCAAGATGGTCGGCCTTGCGACTCCGCATCTCCATCCCCGTACTGCTTGCCCTGTCGGTTTTGACGCTGGCAGCTGTCGAGCGTCCGGCTGGCGGCGTGAAGGCGGGAGTGATTATCACTGCCGAAGGTGGTGTCGAAGGAACTCAGGTGTATCGCTATGACGCCGAGGGCCGTCCGCTGGAGGGTACTCCGGCCAACTCTCGTATCGTTACCGCTCCGCGGCCCGCGGGTACGGCTCCTGCTGCCACTGTCACTTCCCCTTCAACGACTCCTGCTCCTGCCGCCAAACAGACTATCAAGACCGCGGATGGACGTACCGTCCCGTTTTCTATCGAAGGCAAGGGCATCGGCAAAAGCGTCGACGACGCCGTCGATTTTAATGCGGGCCTGAAGAAGGCTTCCAAGTCCAGCGGACTCATGGAGCAACGCTTTGAGAAGAGCATGTCGACCATGGGCAAGGAGCAGGTCTACTCGCGCAATAATCTCATGACTCTCGACACTTGGCACGGCCGCTACGACACCATCGGTCGGAAGAAGTCTGACGTCGAACTCAAGGACACGCTCGGCGCGACGGTTCGCCCAAAGGACACCGTCGAGGTCAAGTCCGTCGATCGCATTAAGTCGGCCGTTAGCGGTACCAAGGCGGAGATCAAGGACTGGGAAGAGCGCATGGGTCTCGAGCCTAACGCTAAGTTCACTGGAGTGAAATCTAACTGGCAGGGACGTCTCAATCCCGACCCGAAGACCGTCGACCAGCTTTCGATGCAGGATATCAACCGCTATCAGTTCCGCCGGAATCGCTCAAGCGACCCCGGGTTACCGGTGGTGAAGCCAGGGTCGGATGACGTCCAGTCCAAGGGCGGAAAGAAGTAATTGCCTGAAAATGGAGCGGCTGTGCCGCTTTTTTACCTCGCAGGTTCTTCGAGGTGATTTACTCCTAGACCCTTAACTTAATGAGCGACGCTCAGCCCAGACCCGCCGGCAACGGCATCAGCGACCTCGAGGTCAAGGATGGACAAATCATCTTCGATTCCGTCTGGTCCAGCCTGGAGCGGGAAATTGGCCGCGAGAAGCTGGCTTTCCCGCGCGAAATCTTCTGGCTCAACGGCGCCCCCGGTGCGGGTAAAGGTACCAACACCGCATTCATTCTTCAGTATCGCGATTACGCCGCCGACCCGATTGTGGTCAGTGATCTGCTTTCGAGTCCCGAGGCCAAGAAGCGCATCGACGCGGGAATGCTCGTTGGCGACCGCGAAGTGGTGGAGATTCTGTTCCGTAAGTTGCTCGCCGACGAATATGTCAGCGGAGCCATCGTCGACGGTTTCCCGCGCTCGATGGTGCAGGTGGAGTGTCTCAAGCACCTGTTCGCTAAGCTCAACGATCTCCGCACGGAGTTCCGCGGTTCGACCGGCGTCCGTTTTCCGAAGCCCCATTTCCATATCCTCGTCCTGTTCGTCGACGAGAACGAGTCCGTCCGCCGTCAGTTGAAGCGCGGCCAAGAAGCCCTCATCCAGAACGAGAAGGCTGCCCGCGAAGGCGGACCGCTCGCCGAAGTCCGTAAAACCGACCTCACGGCCGATGCCGCCCGCAACCGCTACCGCGTTTTCAAGGAGCGCACCTACGAGCCGCTGCAGTCGCTGCGCGACATCTTCCACTACCATTTCATCAATGCGCAGGGTTCACTCGCCGAGGTCCAGGCCCGCATCATCAAGGAACTCCAGTACCAGAGCTCCCTCGAGCTGTCGGAAGACACGTATGACCTTATCTCGCCCATCCCGCTGGCCTCGCAGATCGTCCAGCATGCCCGTCAGGACCTCGTCCGCCGCCTGGACGACTACGCTGAGCGTAACGCCGAGACCTTCCGCCAGGTCATCGAACTAATCCAGGACAAGTTCCTGCCGATCATCAAGGCCCACGCCATCTCCGGTCAGGCGCACGTCAATATCGAGACCCTCGTCTTTGACGACCCGCTTGCGATTTCGATGTTCATCGACATCTTCTCCGAGCGTGGCTTCCACGCCGTGGTCGACCAGCATCGCATTGAGATCCCGGAGACCATCGTCGCCGGTACCGGCAAGGTAATCACGCGCGTCAAGAAGGTCTGGCGCGTCTCGATTCGCTTCGAAGGTTCGGAGATCCGTCGCGGCGGCGCCTGAGGCTATTTCGCCGGGGTCGTCAGGTTGCCCTGCACGAGGTTGCCGGCGCAGCCCTGCTCGTTGATGCCGGGCGCAGCGCCCGGGCGGTCCTTGCGGCCGTCCCGGATGAGGTTTCCGGACACGATACTGTCGGCGACGTCCCGCAGCGCGATGCCTTCGCCGTCGGAGTCGAGGATACTGTTGTCCTGCACGCGCAGGCGCTTGCCGCCTTCGAAGCGCACGGCGGCAGGATGGCGGCGGACGCCGCTCACGATATTGCCCGTGAAGGCGGAGTCGTCGGTGCGCCGGAAGACGACGCCGTTCTGTTCGGCGAGGTTGAAGCCGTTGACGAGGTAGCGCGGGTTGCGGTCGAAGTTATTGCCGGTGACGACGACGTTCAGGCTATCCTCCACGAGGAGGTCGTGTTCGAAGCCTTCCCAGAAGGTGTTGGCCGAGATGGTGACTCCGCGGGCCTGGCGGAGCTCGATGTTCACTTGGACGTCGCTGAAGACGTTACCGATGATGGTGACGTGGCCTTCGCGGGTGGTCGCGCGGCCTTCGCGGCGGAGCAGGGAAGGGTCCGTGCCGGCGCCGAGAATCCGGATGTTGGCGGCGCCAGGGGCCTTGTGGGTGTGCTGAATGGTGCAGCCGGTAATCGCGACCTCGGCGATTGAGCCTCCGGTCGAATCGAGCAGGATGTTGGCCGAGGGCGGCCCGTTCTCGTCATGGTTGGCCTCGATGTCGCAGGTGCCGATGTGCAGGTTGCGGACTTCGCCGCCGATGGCGACGATGCCGCCGCCGAGGTTGTAGCTGATATGACAGCCGAGGACGTTGGTCTGATGTTGGTTGACGCGGTCGAGGAACAAGCCGACGCCACGGTTGCGGTACAGGTGGCACTCCGAGACGACGACGTTACGGTTGCGGTCGGTGAGGTGGATACCGTGGCGGCACTCGCGGATGGTCAGGCGCGAGAGGGTCAACTGCATCGTGCCGGTGGCTTCGATGCCGTCGGCCTCGGCGTGCGCGCCGATGATCTCGAGCCCTTGGACGACGGGTGTACGCTGGGCCCAGGTCTCTGGCTTGAACGACTTCGGGGCAGCGGTGCCTCCGTGTGTGCCGATGATTTTCAAGGCTGGTCCGGGGCCAGCCATGATGAGCGTGGCAGTACCGTCGGAGGAGATGCTGGAGGCGCCGAGCTTTGCGAGGTCGACCGTGACCGTCTTCGTCAGGCGGTACCGCCCTTTGGGCAACTGTACGCTGCCGCCTGCGTCGACGAGCTTCTGGAGCGCGGCGGTATCGTCCGCCTGCCCATCGCCGACGAGGGTCTGGGCGGAGAGGAGAGTCGTGAAGGCCAGCAGCGAGAGCAGGGAGCGCATTGGCTTATTTGGCGGCCTTGAAGTAACCTTCGGAAGCCATCCATTCGCCAGCGGCCTTAGTCCAGCCATCGACCGGCATCTTGGTCTGGCGCGTGCCGAATCCGTGGCCGCCCTTGGAGTAGACGTGGATCTCGGCTTGGATGTTCTGGCGCTTATACTCGATGTAGAGCTTCGCCGCTTCGAGCGGATTCGCGCCATCGTTGTGGGCGACGACGAAGAAGCAGGGCGGGGCGTCGGCGGGGACGCTGAAGCCTTCGCGGAACTTGGTCTTGTCCTCCTTCTCGAGGAAGCCGCCGCCGTAGACGAAGATCGTGAAGTCCGGGCCGCGCGGGTCGTCGACGCCGGGCTTCTGCTCGTAGGTGCGGGGCGTGCGATCCCACGAAGCGTGTCCTACGAGGTTGGCGCCGGCGGAGAAGCCGATCACGCCGACGCGCTTCGGGTCGATGTTCCATTCCTTGGCGTGGGCACGAACGAGGCCGAGCGAGCGCTGCAGGTCCTGGACGGGATAGTCATGCGGAAGGGTTTCGTCCGCCGTCGGGGTCCGGTAGCGGAGCAGGATGCCCGTGACGCCGATGCTATTGAGCCATTCGCAGACGCCGGTGCCTTCGTTCTTGGTCGAGAGGAACCAATAGCCGCCGCCCGGGCAGACGATGACCGCGGCGCCGTTCGGATTGGCGGCGGGGTAGACCGTGATTGAAGGCTCGTCGATGAAGGTCTCGTGGCCGGCGTAGCTGCCTTTTGCGCCGATGCGATCGAGCACCGTCTTCGAGGGAGCTACGCGCTTACCCGGGACGCCTTCGGTCCAGAGAGGCAAGACGGTTTCGGCGGCGCTGGCGGAAGTCGCCAAAGCCAGGAGGAAGAGCGGGAGGAAGCGCATCGGGGTAACGCTAAGACAGCACAGCCGGGCGGATGTGCCAAACAAAGAAGCGGCCGACGGGCCGCTTCTTAAAACCGATATGACTGAATCGTTTAGGCGATGGCCTTGACGTAGAGCTCGTTGGCCTTCTTCCAGTCGACGACCTTCCAGAAGGCGTCCACGTAGTCGGGGCGGCGGTTCTGGTATTTGAGGTAGTAGGCGTGTTCCCAGACATCGAGGGCGAGGACCGGGGTGCCGTTCACGTCAGCGACGCCCTTCATGAGGGGGCTGTCCTGGTTCGGCGTGGAGGTCACGGCGATGGACTTGTCGGCCTTGACGATGAGCCAGGCCCA
>CAIVYX010000103.1 GCA_903910245.1 uncultured Opitutia bacterium
CAATGAGCAAATGCTATCCGCGAGGAGAGCAGTTTGTAAAAAAAACATTCCAATCTTTTTTTACAAAAGATACTATAGAATGGTTTGCACAGCGCGGCGTAAAAACAAAAACAGAAGCAGATGGTAGAATGTTTCCAGAAAGTGTCGCCGGAATCGAGGAGGCGATGTCCCTCCCAGTCGCTGACTAGTACGCTGATTTCCACGCGGGCATCGTGAAGAGCCCTCGGCCGGGAGGGAAGCCCGCTTTTGCTCGCCAAAACTTTTTCCGCCCTTCCTCTTGGCGTTGATGACGAGAGAACTGGCCAGTGCGCGCTGGGAGACAAAGGTCTCCGGCCTCGTCATGCTCACCGCAGACTGGACGGGTCCGGGCCTGCCTCCGCTGTCCTTGAATCCGCCTGCCCGCCTATCCTTGCTCGAGCCCGCCGATGTCCGTGCCTGGGCCTTGCGCTCCGGTCATTGGCTAGCCGCCGGCCGCGTGCATTTCTTTTTCTGGAAGGCCCTCTGCCCTGAAGTCGCCGACGGCACGGTGAGCGTAGCGGGTCCGTTCAATGATTGGGGCAAGGCTATCGACATGGAGCGCTGGGCATTGAGCCCGGTCTGCGTCGCCGGCGCCGAAGGCTTTGAGCTGAGCGTCGCCGTCGAGGACGTCTTCAGCTCGGCCGACGCGGTTGAGTTCAAGTTCCTCCGCGACGGCGGCCGCTGGGTGGAACCGCCGCACGATGCCGATAACATCCGTCGCTCCACCGACAACCATCGCAACCTGATCGTCTCCCGTCGCCGGACCGACAAGCATGTCTTCCGTTTCCACGCAGAGGACGCCGATCCGGCCGCTGCGCCCGTGCGGATGATTTTCGCGACGCCAGACCTGCTCGAGCTCGGTGACATCCTGGCCTCCGATGCGCTCGACGTGCTCGAGCCGCCTGGTAATTTCGGCGCGCTCGTCGGCGGCCGCACAACCCAGTTCCGCGTCTTCGCTCCGCGCGCCCGCGCCGTCGAGGTCAGCTGGCGCAACCCGGCCGGTGGCGCGAGCCATCTGCTGGCCCTCAAGCCCGAAGGGCAGGGCGCTTGGTCGGCCACGTATCCGGAAAATCTTTCCGGCTCATATTATTGGATCGCCGTCACCTCCAACGAGGCCGGTACCCAAGAGCGTTTCGGCGAGACGCAGTTAGTCGACCCGTGGGCGCGGGCGGTCGTCGGCCCGCAGCAGGCCGCAGGCATCGTCATCGGGCCGGAATCATTGGCTCCTTTTGCCGACGGCTTCGTGCCGCCGGCCGTTGAAGACCTCGTCATCCTCGAAGGGCACCTGCGCGATCTCCTTGGCCTCGCCGAGGGCGCACCTTCCGCCGGCGGCTACCGCGACCTCGCCCGTTATGTCCGCTCGCAGGGGAATTACCTGCGTGCCTTGGGGGTGAACGCACTCGAGCTGCTACCTTGCGCGGAGTTCGAGCACACGACCGCCGAAGAATACCATTGGGGCTACATGCCCGTCAGCGCGTTCGGCGTCGCCAATCAATACGCTTCCGCGCCCGGCGTCGTCGCGATGGAGGAGTTCCGAGATCTCGTGCGCGCCTGTCACGAGGCTGGCCTCGCCGTCATCATGGACGTGG
>CAIVYX010000104.1 GCA_903910245.1 uncultured Opitutia bacterium
CGTTCTGGTGCATGTGGTGCGGGATCGGACCCATGTTGTCGAAGAACTTGGAGTAGACGGGCCACTTCTTGTACTTGCTCCAGATCTTGGAACCGATGAGCGCGGAGCCGCATTCCTTGACGGCCTGCTTCAGGGTGAAACGGGTGTGGCCGATGACGACGTAGGACAGGCCTTCGTCGGCGGTGCGGTTGTCGTTGGCGGCTTCGGTCGTGGAAGCGAACCAGCGTTCGTCGATGCCACCGCGGCTCAGGCCGAAGGCGTAGAGGTCATCCGGGTGGAGCTTCAGGCGCTTGCCGGGCTGGAGGAAGGAGCGCGGGACCCAGCACGGAGCCAGGCGAAGCAGGCCGCCGGTCTGGGCGAGTTCCTTTTCCACGAGAGAGGCGACGCCGCTCTGCTTGGTGGTGAGATCTTGGACAATCTTAGGGGAGGACATGGGTGGAGGAAAGGAGGGTCGGGGAGGTCGGATTTAGGCGACTCCTAGAGCAGGGACAAGAATTGAGTAAGCCGACTTACGATTTCAAAAACTGCCAATTAATCGGGCAGGTAACGGCCTGGCCGTTTTCGCCCGTAATCCGGACGGCGCCGGGCCCGGCGGGGCCGATGCTCTGGACTTGCCCGAAGTCGGCGGATATCGCTGCGGCGGCCTGAATCAGGGGCAGGCGGACGCGCTGATCTTTGCGGAAAAGTCGGCTGGTCGGGATGCCCTTGGCGGCTAAGCGATCCTCGCGAGCGACGTCCACGCCATCGCAGAAGTGGGAACAGACCTCCTCGAGGCCAAGGCGACCCAGGTGGCGCTTCTCCCAGGGGTGGCCGGGGCGGCCGCCGTTGGAGAGCCAGAAGAGGGTCGAGGGGAAGTCGGCGACATTCTTAAGCGAGAACCAGACGTAGCCCGAGAAAGTCACGGCGGTCCACGCGAAGGGCTGGGCCTCCGTGGCAGGTACGTTGACGAGCATGATCAGGTCATCGTTACCGGCGCGGGCGGGGTAGTGCGTCAGGTCGGTATTCGAGCCGTCCTTCATCGGGACGGATTTCAGCGTTGAGAATTCCGCGAAGGGCTTGAGCGCGCCGGATTCACCCGAAGTGGGATTGGAGAACTCGCCGGCGTAGACGGAGCCAAAGCGGAAGGGGCTCGTCGCGATGCGGGCCGCGCCGGCGGGGACATGCGAAAGGTCGAGCACGGGATGGTTGCCGTAGTTCCAGCGGCCTTCGAGGTTCTCGATTAGGTGTTCGACGTAGATCGCATGGTGGCCTGGGATGAGCGTGAAGTTCTTGGCGACGGTGGCGCCGGTGTCGGTGCCAGTCTGCGTCAGCTTCAGCGAAGTGGCGGAGGACGAGACGAGCTGCCAAGGCGCGTTGGCCGTATCGCCATGGGGCGGGCCTTTTTCCTGTCCGCCGAAGGGCAGGCACATGAAGTCGCCGCGGAGGTAAGTGAGCAAGTTCGGCAGCGACTGGTCGATCTGCGTGGGCGTCCAGGGCGAGAGCGAGAACGGGGAGGCCTTGAGGCCTGGGAAATTGAACGTGACCGGGGCGAGGTGGCCGGCGGTCTGGGTGATGGCCAGTTCGACCTCGGCGGTGCGGAGGGTGTAGCTGGGGGCTCCGTGAATGGTTTCCATGGGGATGCGTCATTTCCTGCAAGAGCCGCGAGGCTGTCAACGCCTCGGGTGCTCTCCGCTTGCTAACCTGGGCTGGCCCCGCTTGGTGTCCGTCATGCCGCAGCCTCTGCCCGTCCTTTACACCAAGCCTGGTTGCCCCTGGTGCACGCAGGCC
>CAIVYX010000105.1 GCA_903910245.1 uncultured Opitutia bacterium
GGTAGGCTGACGATGCCACGCGGCGTCTCGACGCGCGTGATGGCATGAAGGCCTTGGCTCATCCAGAGCGTGCCATCCGGACCATGGCTGATCGAGTTTACCAGCTGGTGGGTATCGCCCACGCCGAAGCCGGACATGAGAACCTCGGTCTGGTCCGATTTACCGTCGCCATCGGTGTCAGTGAGTTTGATCAGACGATCGAAATCACAGACGAGGATGGAAGTGTTGCCGATATCGTCAGTCAGAGGTTCGACACCTTGGACCATCGTCAGGCCTTCGGCGAAACGCACGGCCTTGTCAGCCTTGCCGTCGCCATCGGTGTCTTCGAGCCGGAGGATATAATCACGCGGCTTCACGCCAGGTACGGCCTGGGGATAGGTCGGAGAGCAGCAGACATAGAGGCGCCCCTTGGCGTCCCAGGACATCTGGGTGGGCTTGGCGACCCCGAGTGACTCGTCGGCAAACAGATTGACCTCGAAGCCTTCGGCGACCTTGAAAGTGGCCTGTTCCTCAGCGGCGGACATGACCTTCTCCGTGCTGACAGCGGGCCCGGCCTGAGGCGCGGGGACGGCTGATATCTCACCGCGGGCTAGCGCTTGGATGTGCTTATCCCAAGAAGTGACCAACGGCTTATAAGCTTCAAAGTTCTCCTTGAGCGACGGCACCGGACCGAAGCCCTTACCGTAGTTCTGCGAGATGCGGTCGCCATAGACGAAGGACCAGTTCGCCGGGCGCCAGCAATCCGCCCAGAGACGGTTCTTCTCGACGATCGCCGCCCTGAGTATTTCGGAGGGCTCAGGCTTGGCAGGAAGTCCCAGGGCGGATGCGACCTCGCGGCCGACGACCTCCAGACCCTTGGCGGAAAGATGGAGCCCATCCGTCGAGGGTTCCTTCTGGGTGACCGCCGTAAGGCCGACAAAAGGCAGGCCGCGCTGCTTGGCGATGTCGTCCACCGCGGACGCATACTCAGCCAGATTCTTCCGACGTTCAGCAGTCGTAAGGTCCGGTAGGCGCCCGGAAGGCATGAAACCAGCGGGCGATAACAGCACGATACGAGGCGTGTGGCGACTGAGGTCATCGAGCAGCTTGTGGTAGTCGGCTTTGAACTTGGCCAATCCACCCTGCCCCTTGAACGCTTCCGCTTGACCGAATTGGACAAACAAGGTCGTAGCACCGGCGGCCTCGAGTTGGCCTTTCCAAGGACCGAAATTCAAATCGCGCCACTGCTCATGGACCGTATCCGCTTCCCAGGCCATGGAGCGGAAGATCGGGTTCTTGGCGGCGAAGGCCGCGGCGATGCGGGACTCGATCTCGCCGGACTTGGCTTCACGGACGAGATTCTCCTGACCGATGAAGACGATGACTTCGTCCTGACCGAGGTCAAATTTGCCATCCTTGAAGGGGGCTGGTGGTACCCATACAGACTTCACGTCGCCGAAGCGGTTCATGACCGTCTCCTTGGTTGTGACTGGCAGGTCGTTCAGAGGGTCGAGGATAACGTTGCGAAAGCGGATCTCGGCCTTGCAGTTGCCGTGGATCTGGAGACCGATGAGGCCGTAGGCGTCGTCGATCGACGGATCGTTCTCGGTGTAATCCAAGGTCGCCTTGCCGTTGAGGAAGATCGTGATGCGGGGGCCTTCGGCCCGAATCTCATACTTGTTCCATTCGCCCTTCTTCTCGAGCTCGGCAATCTCGGTGTCGGCCTTCACACCATAAGCGCCAACCCCGGTGCCAGCGCGTGCCAGGAACTTCTTGCGGCGCGATTCGTCGTAGAGCGAACCCGTGTGGCCATGGCCGATGTCAGCCTGATAACCAATCATCTCGTTGGGTGGGTTGGTCGCCCGGAGGCTGCGGAACTGGACTCCGGCGTTCACGAAGCCCTCGGTGCCGACGAGCTTATATTCTAGCGTCAGGCGGAAGTTATAGAAGGTGCGTTTGGTCGTCAGGAACTCGTTACGCGGATTGCCAGCCATCGAACCACCCACGATCTCGCCATTCTCGACGCGCCAAACCTTAGGGTCGCCGTCCCATCCCATCAGAGTCTTACCATCAAACAAAGGCGCCGGCGCGGCAAAGAGTCCGAGGACTCCGGCGAACAAGCAAAGGGCGGGGACAAAACGCTTCATGGGGTATCCGTGTTAGGCAATCTGCCTGCAGAATTGTTCCAATCCGAAACACACGACGTGCAGAAAAGGACACAAAAAGACCGAAGGCTTTTCAACCTCCGGTCCTCGTGGCCTCAGGCCCTCCTGCCCTCGATATTACGCAAGCCCTAGGTGCTTCAGCGCCTCAGGCGTAGGTCCGTCGAAGTTGACCGTCGGGACGTTGCCCACGTAACCGACATCTTTCCAACCTTGAGGAGTGGTGTAGTACCCGCTGGCGGCGAGATAACGGAAGCGGCCGAAGAAGTTCTGGGCGGACTTGAACTCCTTCTTGACCGGTGTCTTGCCACAGATGTCGTCCGCGATCGCGCATTTCTGCGCTTCCGCGAGGTCGGCGAAATCCTTCTGGAAGCGACGCTGGGCTTCAGCATCGAGCCAATCCAAGCCTTCCGTAATCACGGGACGGTCTTTTGAGGTCTCGTCGTAAGGGGAGCTGATCCACTCATCGATGAACTCCTGGACGCCGAGCTGCGAAGGGAGCTTATCGCCCGGATTGTCGGGCGGCATGATAAGGTCGGTCAGCGAGGCGGCCGCCTTGCGCTGCTTGGGCGTGAGGGTCAGCGGCCAGAGGTCGCCAGGGACGTAGTTCTTATTCAGGACCGGGTCCGTGCCGATTCGCTGTCCGGTAGGGGTGGCGGCGGGACGCGGGAGCTTATCCTGAGCGGAGGCGTGCGGGAAGACCGCGGCGGCCGCCGCGGCGGCGCCAATCCACTTGAGCGCCATGCGGCGATCAATCTGACCAGAATTATCTGCGGGAATATTTTCCATGTTCGTAAGTCTTAGAGGTTTCCCTTGCGCATCTCTTCGATGAGATGGTCGGTGGCTCGCCACGCGAGCGCCATGATGGTGAGCGTGGGGTTCTTGTCGGCGTTACTGCAGAAGGCCGAACCGTCGTTGAGGAGCACGTTCGGGACCTCCCAGCACTGGTTCCACTGGTTAGTGACGGACTTCTTGGCATCGGCTCCCATGATGGCACCGCCGACTTCATGGATGATGCGTCCGCCAGTATCGATGGCCTTGGATCCGTCAGCCTGCGGGTTCCGGGCTTTGCCGCCGATGGCGTCAATCATCATCGCGAAGGTGGCCTCCATGTGCGCGGCCTGCTTGGTCTCGTGCTCGGACCACTTCCAGTGGAAGCGCAGGACGGGGATGCCCCACTTGTCCTTCACGGTCGGATCGAGTTCACAGAACGAGTTCTCGTTCGGAATCATCTCACCGCGTCCAGAGAAGCCAATGCCGGCACCGTATTTCTGACGGACCTCTTCCTTATAGCTCTTGCCGTAGCCGGGGCTGGCGCCGCCGGTACCGAGCCCGGGCATCCGACGACCGGTGCCGAACTCGATATGGTAGCCGCGGGCGAAGCCGAGCTTGCTGGCGTCCTTATATAACCACCAAGGGATGTAGACGTGGGTGCCCGCGCCTTCTTCATTGTGGACCGGGAGATTTTCGAAAGCGGGGACGCTGCCGCCGAGGCCCGCGCCCACGGTGTCCATGATGTACTTGCCAACGAGACCGGAGCCGTTGGCTAGCCCGTTCGGGAAACGGTTGGACTTGGAGTTGAGCAGGATACGAGCGGTCTCCCCCGAGCTCGCGGCAAGAATCACCGCGCGACCCTTCACGGCGCGCTCTTGGCCGGTGACCTTATCGATGTAGATGACGCCATTGGCCTTACCGTCGGTACCGACGGTGACCTCGCGGGCATGGGCATTGCAAAGGATGTCGAGGTTGCCGGTCGCGTGGGCCGGCGGGAGGTGCACGGTGGTCGACTGGTAGTTAGCCTTGATCGAGCAACCCCGACCGCAGTCGGTCGCCCAGAAACACGCGGCGCGTTCCTGCATGGCCTTGGCGATGATCTTCTGCGCCTTGGGATTATTCGGGTGTAGGCGGGCCGGGAAGTTCACATGGTCCTGGCGAGTTGAGAGAATCGCGCGATGGATCGGGATCACCGGGATGCCGAACTTGGCAACGTGCTTCTTGACGTAGAGCTCACCGGCGCGGGCTTTGGGCGCAGGAAGGAGCGTACCGTTCGGGGAATCGGGCGTATTCTCGAGGCCTTCGTTGGAACCGTAGACGCCGACGAGCATCTCTACCTTGTCGTAATAAGGCGCGACGTCGTCGTAACTGAGCGGCCAATCGAAGCCGAGTCCGTCACGGGAATAGGGCTTGAAGTCGTAAGGACCGTTGCGGAGCGAGATGCGGCCCCAATGATTGGTGCGTCCGCCGAGCATGCGGGAGCGCCACCAATCGAAGCGCTGCTTCGGGTCAGTCGACGCCTGAGTGTAGGGCTCACCGGGGACCTCCCAACCTCCGTCGACCGTCGCGTCATGGAAGCCGAACGGTTTCTCCTTGGTGCTCATCGCGCGCAACGGAGCATCCGCCCGGGACTGGAACATCGGGGTCTCCGTGACCGGGTCGTAATTACGGCCGGCCTCGAGCATGAGGACCTTTACGCCGTTCATGGTGAGCGTGTAGGCGGACTGTCCGCCGCCCGCGCCGGAACCTACGACGATGACGTCGTAGGTGGCCTGCAGATCTTTTTCGGTGATGATGGCCATGGGTATGGTGGGGTGAGATTACTTAGAAGCGCGGAATTGCCAAACTTCGTTAAAGAAACCCGCGGCGGGGATGGCACCCGGCGCGACGGCGTCGGGGGCGACCTTGAGGTCGACGACAGCCCAATCCGGCAGCTTGGCGACCTGGCGGGCGTTATTCAGGTAGTCGTACTCGCGGTAGGTGAAGCTGCTGTTGATCACGACGTACTTCTGAGGATTCAGAGGGTTCGGGTAGATGAGAATTGGCGCATGGTCGGCGGACGAATAGGTCTTGCCGTCGACGACGAGTTTGTCGGCCGTCCACTGGATCGGCAGCTTGGCGATGATCTTGGCGAGCACGGCATTGGAAGAAGGATCACCCCAGAGGATGAGATTGTTCTTGGCGATGTCCTCGTCCTTAACCTGCGCGTCGTTCTTCACCGGGGCGATACCTCGGAACTGGCGGCGCCATTCGAAGGCGGCACGCTCCATCTCGGACTTCACCCACCCGCCGACCTTGGCGTTGAGGGGCTGGCCGGTCGGAGCGACATAAAGGAACGAGTCCATGAAGGCATCGTCAATCGGACCAGAAAGGCCATGCCGCTTGCGGGCGCCTTGGTCGTCATAGGCGGAGACCTGCGTCCACTCGCCGTTCTTGGCCGCCCGGGCGAAGGTCGCTTTCCAAGAACGATCGGAACCAGCCTTGACGGAAGTCAGGATCTTCTGGCCGTCGATGGTCACCGCCGTCGGTGCCAACTGGGACTGCACGGCATCACCGGAAGCGAAGTCGAGCGTGAGACCGGCGACGTTCGAGGTCTTCACTTCGATGGAACGCTCGTCGACTAACTTGGCGTCGACCTGGGCCTTCTGCCAGTGTTCGACCATGCGGTCGATTCGGACCCAATGCATGCGTTCATAACGGAGGAAGTAGGTGGCGAAGGAGACTTCCTTCGGCGTACGGACGCGACCGTTGGCAGCGATGGCGGCGAGGCGGCGTTCGACCTCGACCATGGAGTCAGGGTGAATCTTGTGAGCGGTCTGCGGACCGATGATGTGGGTCAGCTCCATGCCGAGCTTACCCATCTCGCGGGCCATCACGTCGGCAGCCTGCTTCTGCTTGTCGATTTCGCCGCTGTAGGCGACCGTCGGAGCGTTCCGGAAGTTGATGGCGGTGTCGGTGGCGTTATACCAAGCCCAGAGAGTCTTCTGCCAAGACGGAATCTTGGAGACGTCTTCGTTCTGGAAGACGTTCAGAAACTCCGGAGTCTCGGAGAAGCCGGCGCCAGGATTGATACCGCACCAGCGGTCGGTGTAGTGGGCGCCAAACTGCCAGACGGCCGCGCCACCCATCGAGAAGCCGCGGATGAACAGGCGATCGTCGTCGATGTTGTAGCTCTTGCGGGCGTGGGCGTAGGCTTCCCAGAGGTCGACCTCGCCGGCCATCTTATTGGCGCAGCAGTAACGACCGTAAAGATGGAGCACCAGACGGTTGTTGGCCGGGAGCTGGCCGACGTTCTTCCGGCGGTCGCTGAGGAACGCGAGTTCGCTCAAGGTCTCACCACGGCCATGGCACCAGAAGTCGAGGCGCATGAGTGAGCCGGCGTAGTTGTCGGGAATCACCATGCCGTAAGGCTGCACCGAGCCGTCGATCTTCGACTTGTAGCCACGGACGACCAGGCCCGTCTGACGAATCCAAGGCGTCTCGCCCTTTAAGAAGGAAGCCGCGCGGGCTTTGCCTTCGGCGACGAGCTCATGGGCGGTCTTGATTTCGCCCTTGTTGAAATACTCGTTGTACTTGCCCGCCCAATCGACGGCCTTGTGGAAGATTTCGATGTCGGCTAGGAGTTCCTCAAGGCGTGGGTTCTTCGCCTGGGCCTTGGCGGCGGCGTCGATGGCCGTGCGTAGTTCGGCGAGCTCCTTGGCCAGGGTCACCTTGTCGGCCTCCGGCAGGGCCATAGCCTTATCGGTCGGCGGGATCGGTCGGACGGCGGCCGGGATATTGTCCTTCGGGCCATCGGCCAGAACCGCGGCGGCAAAAAGGGAAAGGAGCAGGAGAGAGCGCATGGAAAAATAGATGAGGGAAGGACCTTGGGGAGGCCATTTCGGGGTACCCAAGGTCTAGACTACGACCCACCTGACCGACAAGTGTTCCTTCTAGCCAGATAACGACACGAATGGGTCACGGCGGCCATTTTCCTCGCCTCCGCCCTTCCCCTTCCTCACATCTCCGGGCAATGGCCCTACTCAGTCTCCTCGACGTCTATGTCAGCTTCGGCGGCCCTCCCGTCCTGGACCACCTGAACCTCCAGATTGAGGAAGGCGAACGGGTCTGTCTGCTCGGTCGCAATGGCGCCGGTAAGACCACCCTGATGCGCATCGCCGCCGGGGAGTCCGCTCCCGACACGGGCACGGTGACCATCCCTGACGGCGTCTGCATAGCCCGATTGACCCAGGAGATCCCTGAGAGCCTGCCGGGTAATGTGCGCGACATCGTGACCTCCGGCCTCCGCACCGACGACCATTCTGAAGATTGGGAAAAGGACCTCCGGGTCGACGACCTGATCGCCCGCCTGGGGCTCCCCGAAGACCGCGAGTTCAACGACCTCTCCGGCGGCCTGAAGCGTCGCTGCCTCCTTGCCAAGGCCTTGGCCGCCAAGCCGGGACTCCTGCTGCTCGACGAGCCGACCAATCACATGGACCTCGATTCGATCCTATGGATGGAAGAGTTCCTCCTCGAGCAGAAGATCCCCCTCCTCTTCGTTACGCACGACCGCGCCTTCCTGCGCCGCATGGCCAACCGCATCATCGAACTCGATCGCGGAAAACTCGCGAGCTGGTCCTGCGACTACGATACCTATCTCGTCCGCAAAGAAGAACTCTTCGTCGCAGAAGAACGGCAGCGCGCGGCTTTCGATAAGAAGTTGGGCCAGGAAGAAGCCTGGTCCCGCCGCAGCCCCGGCGCCCGCCGCACGAAATCCAACGCCCGCATGGAAGCCCTCGTGAAGATGCGTGCTCAGCGCGGTGCGTTACGCTCGGTCGCTGGCTCGGCCAAGATGGAAATCAGCGAAGCCGAACGCTCCGGCGTCCGCGTGGTCGAAGCCGAAGAAATTGCCTTCGCCTACCCAGGCGGCACGCCTCTCATTCGCGAATTCAGCCTCGTCCTCAACCGCGGCGACAAGGTCGGCCTCATCGGCCCCAACGGCGCCGGCAAGACCACCTTGGTCAAGATGCTCCTCGGCCAGCTGGCCCCGACCTCGGGCGTCCTGAAGTTCGGCACGAAGATGGAAGTGATCTACTTCGACCAGATGCGCGAGCAGATCGACGACGATAAGACCGTCGCCGAGAACCTCGCGGGTGACAGCGATACGGTCACGGTGCAGGGCCGCTCGCGTCACGTCATCAGCTACCTCCAAGACTTCCTCTTCGACCCCACACGCGCTCGCTCCAAGGCCAAGGTGCTCTCGGGCGGCGAACGCAATCGACTCCTGCTCGCTCGCCTGTTTACCAAACCGGCCAACGTGTTGGTGCTCGACGAACCGACGAACGACCTCGACGCCGAAACCCTCGATGTCCTGGAGGACATCCTCGTTGATTATGCCGGCACGCTGATCATGGTCTCCCACGACCGTGCCTTCCTCGATAACGTCGTCACGAGCACGCTGGTCTTCGAAGGTAACGGCGTCGTGACCGAGCACGCTGGCGGCTACACCGACTGGCGTAATGAACTCGCCCGCGTCGCCGTGGCCAAGCGCACCGCCGCTATCGGCACTATCGCCAAGACTGCCGTCGCTAAGTCAGCCGCCTCGGCTCAACCTGGCGCCAAGCTCAACAACAAGGAGCGCAAGGAACTGGAGACTCTCCCCGGCAAGATCGAGCAGCTCGAAGCTGAACAGGCGCAGATCACCGTACAGCTGGGCGACCCTGAGATTTATAAGGACGGTGGCACGAAGGCCGCAGCATTGCAGAAGCGCCTCCACGCCGCCGAAGCCGAGCACTCCGATGCCCTGGCCCGCTGGATGGACCTCGACGCCCGCAAGGACGCCTAAGCCCCAGGTCGTTACGCGGTTGTCTGGGGCACATTGCCGTCGAAACGGTCTTTTGTGCCGATTTCTGGATAGAACATGCATTTAACGGCGATTGCCGCAAGCTGCCTGACACCCATGATACTCCATATTAGCCCATAAATAGGGTTTAATATCAATCATGACAACTCACGTTCCGACAGACCTACCAAGCAGCCTGTCTGTGCCGTTTTTTGTCACTCTGCCTAGCTCCGTAAGCTGATCCTTTCCTGTCCCGACATGAAAAGCCCACGTAATGTCCTGCTCGCGCTCGGTTGGTATGACCATCGCCTGCTCCAAGGCATCGCCACCTATGCCTCCGAGCATCGCTGGCACTTGGCCTCCCATAGCATCATCCATGAGAAGGTGATCCCGTGGGGCTGGGCTGGCGACGGTATCTTGGCGTGGCTCGGTGCTGGCGACGACCTAGCGGACTTCGTTCGCAAGGCCGACAAACCGACGGTCGACTTCTCCCTGCGCCGCCGGGACACACCCTTCGCCCACGTGGTGCAGGATCACGCCAAGACCGGTGAACTCGTCGCTGAACATTTCATCGAGCGTGGGATGACCCGCTTCTGCTTCTTCAGCGATACCGAGAACTGGTCGCAGGTCGAGCGAGGCGAAGCCTTCACGGAAGCCCTCCGGCGCCGGGGACTGGCCTGCGATCATCTCCGCTGGCAGCCCACGGGTAAACGAGGCGCCGACCAGGATGAATGGCAGCGCCGCCGAGACTGGTTGATGACCCGAATCAAGGATGCACCCAAGCCGCTGGCGATCTTTGCCGCCAACGGCACCCTAGCCGTCGAGCTCCGTGAACTCTGTGAAGAAGCCGGCCTGCATGTGCCGACCCAGGTGGCGATTGTCGGTATCGACGACTACCTGCTCTCGGTCGGCGCCATCAAGAAATACGTCTCAGGCGTAGATACGAACCTCGAAGAACAAGGCTATCGCGGCGCGGAATTACTCGACCGCCTGATGCGCGGCGAAAAGGCTCCGATCGAGCCGATCCGCATCCAACCTGCCGGCGTGATCACCCGCATGAGCAGCGACATCCTGGCCACCGGCCACGAAGGCGTTATCCGCGCCCTGCATCATATTACGGACCACTTCGCTGAATCGCTGGGCGTGAAGCAACTCGCCACCATCGCGCACATGTCCGAGCGTGGCCTGCGCCAGGCGTTCGTGAAGCACGTCGGGTGTACGCCGGGCGACCGCCTACGTACGGTGCGGATCGATTCCGCCAAACGGCTGCTCGCCGGTTCCACCGAGAAGATCGAGTCGATCTCCCATCGCTGCGGCTACCCAAACTTGAACTCGTTCTTCGCCGCGTTCCGCCGCACGGAAAATATGACCCCGGCGGAATACCGCCGGATCATGCGTTTCCGCAGTTGAGACGTCGGATTACTCCGCCAACGCGTGGATGGTGTTGATCACCTGGCCACGTAGCTCGACGCCGTCGGCCGCTTTAATCTCATACTTGAGCTGCATCTGCATAGCCGGACGCAGGTCGGGAATCTCCAGGAAGGCGGATCGGCGGTCAGCGGAGACGGTGGCGGATTTCACCGTCAGCGGGTCGTGTTTGCGCTCGGACATCTGGGATTTGCTGAACTGGAGTTTGCCGTCGTTGCCGAGCTCGGTGGCGGCGACCTTGGTCTCAAGCGTAGAGACATCCGGCGAACCGTAGGCCGCGGACCAAACGTAGTTCCAGACTTCGATGTTCCAATTGCCGGCGTCGGCCGCGGCCTTGGCATCGAGCTCGCAGGCGAAGTCGAGCTTGATGCCCTTCTTGGTGGCGGCGAGGGCGATGGGCATGCGGGTCGCGGCACCGGTATAGCGGACGCGCTGGAAGCAGCCGTTCTGCGTGGCGGTAGTCTGCCAACCACGCAGGCCGGTGACGTAAAGCTGACCATCTTTGGGATTGAAACGGGCACGCATGGCGCCGCTACCGAAGTCGACATTGAATCGCGCCACCCCGCCCTGCATCTGGGGCTGGCCGTTGAAGGTCACTTCCTGCGGAAGTACACCGAATAAGGAACAGGTTCCGTAGCTGAGGTGGAGCAGACGATCCTTCCAGGGGCCGAACTTATCGGAGGTCACCCAGACCTGGCCCCCGCTGGAGTTGTCGACATCCTTAGGGAACCAACAGAGCGGACGATCATAGTCGGTCGGCTCGGTCTCACGATGCGCGAGCGGAGGCACACCGTAGAAACCACCCTGCTTGACCCAGTTAAGTCGACAGACGGGCGTCCAGGTACCTTCGTTGTCGCCGGTGGTGAGCTGGCCGGTCGGGCTGATGCCGATGCCGTTGGGCGCCCGGAAACCGGAAGCGAAGAGTTCGCTCTTTTTGCCATCAGGCGAAATCTTGAGGAGCGCTCCGTGATGGTCGCAGATCTCGTCGAAGCCACGTCCGCCCTTGCGGACCGGGCCCGCCTTGATGACGTAGAAGTTGCCGGCGAGATCCGTCTGCAGGTCGAAGGTAAACTCGTGGAAACTCTTGGTGACCATGAGGTCAAAGTTAAACACCTCGTAGGTATCGCACTCGCCGTCTCCGTTCGTATCGCGCAGCTTCCAGATGCCATCTCGGCAGGTGACATAGATCTCACCCTTCACGACCTTAAGACCGAGCGCGTGATAGAGCCCGGCTGCAAAGCGACGCCAGGTGACCTTCTCGAGCTTGTCGTCGATACCCGAAGCGATAAACACGTCGCCATGGAAGGTGCTGATGACCGCACGGCCATCTGGAAGGAAGTCGAAGGCCGACGTAAACATCGGGGCCTTCCAAGGATTGGTCACGGGCAGCTTGATGTCGTCGATGACGTAAGGCTCGCCGACCTTCTCCGATAACTTACCGACAGTCTCGACGGTCTCCGGCCAGAGGGTCTTGGTGATCTTCCGCAGCTTGGAGGGCGTATCGGTATCAAAAGACTGCGGGAGAGGCACGCCCAGCGGAAGATAAGCGATGCGGACGGTGGTGATATCCTTAGAGCCATCGATACGGGCGACAGCGTGGCCGTCGAGCTGGTCGACCTTACTGGCGCCCAGCGTCACGATGCGGGCGGCGTCCGCCGACTTACCGAGCATGACGGTGACACCCTTAGCGGAAGGCGCGACTTCGAGGGTGCGCACGACGAACTGCACCTCGTTGGCGGTGACGACCTCAGCGGTCTCGTCGACGGCGACGCCGTCGACCTCCCAGCGGACGACGACGGAGCGACCCGCATTATGGAATCCCTTGAAGCGAACCTGGCCGACCGGCAAAGGACCGAAGCCCCTTCGGGGAGACAGCGCCGAAGCGTCGGCACCTGGCATATAACCAGCGAAGTCGCCGGTGACGAAAATCGTTTCACCCATCGCCGTCGGATAATCCCCGCGAGACATCAGATTCATCTCCGTCGTGAATTTACCTGACCAGGCGCCAATCGGCCGGCAAAGATCCAAGTCGAAGGCGATGCCCTTCTTGCCGTCGTCGCCTATCCGGATTGCGAGGCCCTTGAGCCCGGTCGAATCAATCGAACCATCCTTCTGCTTGCCGACGCCGACCGTGCCAAGAATCCACTGACCCGAGGCTTCAACGACCGGAGCGGCGACGGTGGCTTTCTTGGCCGGCTTCTTGGCCTGACCAAAGAGCAGGCCAACGGAGAGGAACAGGGCGACGAGGGGCGAGCGCATGGAGAATACATAGAGCCAGGGCTAGGGCTTGGGCTAGTTATTTTACCAACAAAAAGGGCCGAAGTCCGCAGACCCTGACCCTTTTTCGACTAGCCCTAGCCCTGGCCCTGTTATCAAAGACTCCGCAGATAGGCGGCCAGGTCGGCGACGCTCTGCTCGGTCAGACCCATCTGGGCTGGCGTGAACATGAGCGAGCGGTCGAGGTGCTTCTCTTCCTTGATGCGATTGCGGGGAATCGACTGCACGAGGCCGCCCATGGACTTAATCATCAGGGGGTCGCCGGAGGACAGCACCATGCCCGTGATGACCATGCCGTCGTCGAGCACCACGCGCGTGCCTTCGAAGCCGTGCGAAATGTTATTCGTGGGCTGCGCGATATTCAGGATCAGCGACTCGAGCGACTGCTGCTTGGCGTAGGTCGTGAGGTCGGGTCCGAAGTCGATACCCTTACCGTCGAACTTATGACAGGCGTAGCATACGGCGGCCACGGCCTTACCGTTGGCGGCATCTCCCTTGAGGGCAGCGATGACCTCGACAGAGGCGAGGCCCTTCGCGCCCGGCATCTCCGGCGGCAGGTCGCTAGCCACCAGCTTAGCCGTAGCGGCGTTGCCCCCGCGCGCCTTGACGATGGCATCGACGTCGAAGGCTTTCCAGAGGCTAGCCTTGCGATTACCGACCCACCACTTGGCGAGATCGGCCTGGGCGAAGTTCTTGCTCAACGAGAGTTCGACCATCGTACCGGCGGCTTCGGCGCTGCGCGTGAAGGCGAGCGTGGTGAGGTCACGCTTGAGCTCGGTCTCATTCAGCTTGCCTGAGAGCAGGCGAGCGCGGACGTCTCGGACGGCGGAAGCCGGGTGCAGGCGCCAGGTGAGCCAGGCGTAAGCCGGGGTCCATTCCAAAGCCGGCGTGGCCATCACCTTGGCGATGGCGGCATGGACGACAGCCTCGCGGTCCGTAGAAGCGAGGCCGATGGCCTCGAGGTAGGCGCGATCCTGGCCGTCAAACTGCTGGGCGATGGTCACGAGCGTGGCGACGGCGGCCGGGGTCTTGAAGACTCGAAGGGCGATCGCGACCTCACGGCGCACGGCGGCGGACTTATCCTTGGCCATGCTTTCGCAAAGCGAGAACACGTCACGGTCGGCGGCCCGGAGGGCGCGGAAGGCCACGAGGCGACGGGTGTCATCCGCGGAAGCGAGCTCCTTGCGGGCGAGCGCGGCTCCCTTGTCGCCGAGCTGCGCAAGCAGCCAGACGGCACGGGAAGCGACGAACGGATTGGCGTCGGTGAGCAGAGCCGCGACATCGTCGACGACCTTGTCACCCGCGGCCTTGAGGCGATTGAAGCCGCCGGCCCGGACGTTCGGCGCAGGGCTGCGCAAGGCGGCGATCTGGCCAGCGACGGTGGAGAGGTCGATCTTCGGCATGACCGACTTGAAGCCCTTCGGAGCAATCCGATAGATCGTGCCGGACATGCTGTTGTCGCGGGTACCGTGGCCGCCCACACCGGGGTCGAACCAATCGGCGACGTAGATGGCACCATCCGGACCGACGCAGACGTCGGAGGGACGGAACTTGGTCTTCAGGACACCGGTGGCCTTGCCGCCGAGGAAGTCGGAACCAGCCCACTCCTTCTCCTTGTTCGAGGTGAAGAAGTCGAAGCGCTCGAGCTTCATGCCCGCGCCATCAGGCTTGGGGAGGTAACCGAAGACGACGTTCTTGCCGGCTTCGCAGGCGAGGAGCAGGCCGTTCCACTTCGCATCCAGCGCGCCATTCTCATAGAAGGCCACGCCAGTCGGCGAACCTCCGCCGTAGACATCGCCGGCAGGCATAGTGCCGGGGTCATCCTGGCGCCATTCGGCGACGGGGGTTTCCTGACCAGGACGCTTGTCGGCCCCCCAGGAGCGCAGGCCGTCAGCGGAAGCGAAGCCGGCATTGCCACCTTCCATGATCAGGGAGACACGGCAGGCGGGCGGATCGTCATTGTCGCTCTGGTACATGTCGCCGAACGAATTGATAGACTGCTCGTAACTGTTGCGGTAATTGTGACCGACGATGCGGGCGTTCGTGCCGTCGCTGTTCATGCGTACGGAGAAACCGCCGACCCAGACGTTACCATCGTCGCTGCGCATGCCGGCCACCTTCTGGGCGTCGACGGCCTGCTTGGTGAACTCGCCATGGTTATAAGGGCTGCCGATGCGGAAGGTCTTGCCCGACTTGTCGGTGAACTGTCCGCAGGTGTTACCCTGATTGAAGTTCCACTGGCCATCCGGACCGAAGGTCGCGCTGTGCAGTGAGTGGTCATGATTACGACCGTTGAAGCCGGTCAACAGTACCTCGCGCTTGTCGACCTTGGGATCAAAGACGCCGTCGCCATTGGCATCGGTGTAGACAAGGAGATCCGGCGGCTGGGAGACGACGATCTTGCCGTCGATGTGCGCCACGCCGAGCGGCGAGACGAGATTGTCATCCTGGGTGAAGACCGTGACCTTGTCGGCTTTGCCGGCGCCGGTCGTGTCTTCAAGGACCACGATCCGGTCGCCTTCCGGACGGCGGCCTTTCTTGCCGCGGTAGTTGACGCCTTCGGCGACA
>CAIVYX010000106.1 GCA_903910245.1 uncultured Opitutia bacterium
CCTAGCCGCTTTCTCCTTCGCCTCCCACTTATTGCAGGGTGGAGCAGCCCGGTTAGCTCGTCAGGCTCATAACCTGAAGGTCGTAGGTTCAAATCCTACCCCTGCACCCAATTTTAAGCCCTTGAAGGGCAGTTACTTAAACGAATAGAGAAAAAAATCTGAAAAGGCTTGAACCGCCCGGAATTAATTGCACGTTATCAGATATTAAATTTGTCCTACGGGATAATGGGGTAAGTAAGATAAAGCAGTAAAAAACAGGCGGCTTGCATAGGGGTATGCAAGCCGCCTCCTTTTTGGGGAGATCACTCACCTGCCCTGGACACGAAAAAGCCCGGCTCCTTGCGGACCGGGCTTCGTCGTTTCTACGCGGGCCAGCTTAGCCGCCGCCGGTCATCTTGGTGATGAGCGCGATGAGCGGGAGGAACATCGCGAGCACGATCGCACCGACAACGACGGCGAGGAAGACGATGAGCACCGGTTCGATGATGGAAGTCAGCGCGGTCACGGCGTTATCCACTTCTTCGTCGTAGATATCGGCGACGCGATTGAGCATCTCGGGCAGCTGCCCGGTCTCTTCGCCGACCTGGATCATTGAGGTCACCATCTGCGGGAAGACGCCGGATTGCTCGAGTGGCACGGAGAGCGGCTCACCGTCGCGGACACGGTCATGCACGCGCTCCAGCGACTTTGCGATGACGACATTATCAAGCGTGTCACGCGTGATGGAGATGGACTGCAAGATTGGCACCCCGGAAGCCATGAGCGTACCAAACGTGCGGGCGAAGCGCGAGACCGAGACGATTTGCACAAAGGTCCCGACCTTGGGCAACCGGAAGATCATACGATCAAAGAGTTCCTTGCCCTTCTCGGTCGACAACCATTTCTTCAAAAAGACGTAAACACCGACCACCAGGATGGGGGTGGCCCACCAGTAGACCGTCAGCAGCTGGGAGATGCCGATGACGATCTTCGTAAGCGGAGGCATAGCCGTCTTTTGGTTATCGAGGAGCTTCTGGAAGGAAGGGACGACCTTCACCATAAGGATGTAGACGATGACGACGGCCACGGTCATGACGACGCCCGGGTAGACCAGCGCGGACTTGACCTTTTTCTGGATGCGCTCCGCCTTTTCGCGGAACTTCGCAAGACGGTCGAGAACCTTGTCGAGCACGCCACCCGCCTCGCCGGCGCGAATCATGTTAACGAAGAGCTTGTCGAAGACCTTCGGGTGAGCCTGCATGGCTTCGGAAAGGTTGTTACCTTGGGAGACGCTCTCGGCGACGTTGGCCAGGATGGCCTTGAAGGCTGGATTACGCTCCTGCTTGGTGATGAGTTCAAGGGCACGCAGGAGAGGCAGGCCGGCGATAATGAGGGTCGCCAGCTGACGGGTCATGATCGTGACGTCGTTCTGGCTGACCTTGGCGCCGAACGTGAAACCACCCTTAGCCGGGGCGGTCGGAGTGACGGCAGGCTTCGCCGAGCCGGCGTCATTAGCCAGGGTGGTGACCATGAGGCCCTTCGCCATCAGTTTCTGGCGGGCCTGTTCGTCATTGGTGGCTTCGATCTTGCCGGAGGTCTGCGCCCCGTTGCGATCGATGGCGGTATACTTATAGTCGGGCATGGGAGTAGTGGTGGGTGGTGAAAATTAGGTGTACTTAAGGACTTCCTCGATGGAGGTATGGCCGTCGAAAATGCAGCGCAGGCCGTCCTCACGGAGCGGACGCATGCCTGATTCGATGGCCTTCTGCTTGAGCACGAGGGTCGGCGCCTTCTGCGTAATGAGGGTACGAAGCTGGTCGTTGATCGTCATCAACTCGAAGAGGCCTTGCCGGCCCTTGAAGCCAGAACGATTGCAATCGGCGCATCCCTTGCCGTAGTAGAACTTCTTGTTAGCAATCTCGAGCGCATCGACATCGAGCATGTTGACAACGTCCTTATCCGGCTCGTAGGCCGTGCGGCAGGTCTTGCAGACGCGACGGAGCAGACGCTGGGCAAGTACGCCTTCGAGGGAAGCCGAGATGAGGAACGGCTCCAGCCCCATGTCGATGAGTCGGGTGACGGCGCCGGGCGCGTCGTTGGTGTGGAGCGTGGAAAGCACGACGTGTCCGGTCAGCGAGGCCTGCACGGCGATTTGCGCAGTCTCGAGATCTCGGATTTCGCCGACCATGATGGTGTCCGGGTCCTGTCGAAGAAACGAGCGGAGCGCGGCGGCGAAGGTCAGCCCGACTTGGTGATTAATGGGCACCTGCATGATGCCTTCGACTTCGTATTCGACGGGGTCTTCAGCGGTCAGGATTTTGACGTCCTCGGTGTTCACCTCACGGAGCGCGGAGTAAAGGGTGGTCGTCTTACCGGAACCAGTTGGGCCGGTGACAATGAAGATACCGTTCGGTCGGCTGACCATCGCGCGGATGCCTTCCTTGATATCGTCGTGCATCGAGAGAGCATCGAGGCTCAAGTTGACGACGGTCTTATCTAGAATTCGGAGCACCACGGATTCACCAAACTGCGTCGGCAGAGTCGACACACGCAGGTCGATCTGGCGGCCGCTGATGGTGGTCTTGATGCGCCCATCCTGCGGCACACGTCGCTCGGCGATGTTGAGGGAAGAAAGGACTTTGACGCGGGCGATGACGGCCGAGGCGAGATTCTTGGGCGGAGGCGCCATTTCGTACAAAGAGCCGTCAATGCGGAGACGGATACGGAACTCGTGCTCAAAAGGCTCGAAGTGGATGTCCGACGCCTTGGCCTTGACGCCCTCCTGAAGGACGAGGTCGACGAAGCGGATGATGGGCGCCTGGCTGGCCTGCTTGGTGACATCCTCATCGGTGACGGCGGCGGTATCGACCTCGCCGAATTCACCGAGCAATTCTTCCATCGAAGCGGAAGTGGCTTCACCGTAGATGCGCGTGACGGCGGCTTCGACCTGAGCGGGGTCGGCCACGGCGAGCTCGATGTCCTTCTGCAGGATGAAGCTTAGCTCGTTGATGACGGACGAGTTGAGGGGATCCTTCGCGAGTAAAGTCAGTTTACCCGCTTCTTCGGCGACGGGCAGGACGACGTACTTGTGAGCCTGCGGAGCCTTGAGCAACTTGGTCAGTGCTTCGCCTGGGTCGGCTGGCACGACGGAATAGAACTGGACCTGAAGGTGATCAGCAATGGCCTGCAGGATGGTCGGGCGGTCGGCCAGACCAGCGTCCACGAGGCTATCGCTGAACGACTTTCCGGTGGTGGCGTGGGACTCCCAGATTTCCTCGGCCTGGGCAGGCGTCACGAGGCCGGCCTCGAGGGCGATATCACGGATCACGTCACTGTGGTCGTCGAACATGGGAAGGGAGGGAAAGGGGTTGGGGAGGGTTTTAGCGCGCCGCGGCCCCTCCGCGCATGCGCTCGCGCATGGCCTCGGGGTTATGGCAATAATTGAAGACTTCCTCCTCGGACACGGTGCCTTGGAAGAAAAGAGCGAGCAAATCGCTGTCGAGGGTGCGCATGCCGCGGGCTCCACCGGTCTCGATGTCGGTGAGTAGCTGGTAGGTTTTGCCCTCGCGGATCTTTGCGCCGATGCCGTCGGTACGCAGCATGATCTCGAACGCCGCGACGCGCTTATCGTCGGTGGTGTGCAGGAGGCACTGCGAGATTACCGCACTAAGGGAGGTGGAAAGCTGGGCGCGAATCTGATCGCGGGCGGTCGCCGGGAAGGCGTCGATAATGCGGTCGATCGTGCGCGTGGCGCCAGAGGTATGAAGCGTGCCGAGGACGAGGTGACCCGTTTCCGCGGCGGTGACGGCGGCCTCGATGGTCTCGAGGTCGCGCATCTCGCCGATGAGGATAACGTCGGGATCCTGACGGAGCGCGGAACGCACGCCTTCTGCGAACGAAGGCAGGTCGACGCCGACCTCGCGCTGCGTGATCAGGCAGTTCTTATGGGTATGGGTGTACTCGATCGGGTCCTCGATTGTGATGATATGCCCTTGTTCGTTCTCGTTGATCCAGTTGATCATCGAGGCGAGCGTGGTCGACTTACCGGAGCCAGTGGGGCCCGTGACGAGTACCAGACCGCGGGCGCGCGTGAGGATATCCTTGATGACCGGCGGAAGCCGCAACTGCTCGAGAGTGAACATGGCCGACGGAAGCAGGCGCAGCACCATGCCATGGCCGCCGAGGCCACGGAAGGCATTGACGCGCAGGCGCGTCTTGCCGTGGAAGGAGAAGGCAAAATCGCAACCGCCATCGGCAGCGAGGCGGGCGCTCTGACCCAGCGGAACAATAGCCATGACCATGGTCTGGGCTTCGGCCTCCGTGAGAGCCGGGCCGTCGATGGAGATGATCTCGCCGTTGACGCGGAGGCTGGGGGATCGGCCCACGCGGATGTGCAAGTCCGAAGCGCCATTCTCGATCATGGCCTCCAGCAGCTGGTTCATCTCGTAGGCCATGGGTTCAGATGATGTCGTCCGCGACGGTGGCGCCGAGCACTTCCTCGATCGTGGTCATGCCCGAGGCGACCTTACGCTGGCCGTCTTCGCGCATGGTGCGCATGCCGGCCTCGCGAGCCTTGCGGCGGAGGTCGACGAGGTTGGCGCCGCCGTAAATCATTTCCTGGACTTCCTCGGTGATGACGAAGATCTCAAAGACGCCGCGACGACCCTTGTAACCGCGCTCGCCGCACTTCGGGCAGCCGGCGCCCTTCATGGGCGTGGCGCTGGCGAGGTCCTGCTCCGTCATGCCGATGGAGTAGAGTTCCTTGGAGGTCGGCTTGTAAGGGGCCGCGCAAGCCTGGCAATTGCGGCGCACAAGGCGCTGGGCGAGCGCGCCGCGTAAGGCGGCAGACACAAGGAAGGGCTTGACGCCGATGTCGACGAGTCGGGTGACGGAGCTGACCGAGTCGTTGGTGTGCAGGGTCGAGAACACCATGTGGCCGGTGAGGGCCGCGTTGATCGCAATTTCGGCGGTTTCCAAATCTCGGATTTCACCGATCATCACGATATTAGGCGCCTGACGAAGCATCGCGCGCAGGGCGGCGGCGAAGGTCATCCCGACGTCGCGCTTGACCTGCACCTGGTTAATGCCGGCCATCTGGTACTCGACGGGATCTTCGACGGTGATGATCTTTCGGTCCGGCTTGTTGATGTAGTTCAGCGCCGAATAAAGCGTGGTGGACTTACCTGAACCGGTCGGACCAGTGACAAGGAAGACGCCATCCGAGCCCGAGATTAGGCCCTGGAACTTGGCTTGGTCGTCGGCGAAGAACCCCCGCTCAGGCAGGCCTAGTGTGAGGCCCTCCTTGTCGAGGATTCGCAGGCCGATCGCTTCGCCGTAGACGGTCGGGAGCACCGAGACGCGCAAGTCAATGTCGCGTCCACCGGTGCGGGC
>CAIVYX010000107.1 GCA_903910245.1 uncultured Opitutia bacterium
CGCCTTCGTCGCCGCCGCCCGCGGTTACCGCTGCGTCCTCACGATGCCTGAGACGATGTCCATTGAGCGCCGCGTCCTCCTTCGCCTCCTCGGCGCCGAAATCGTCCTCACTCCTGGTGCCAAGGGTATGCGCGGCGCCATCGAGCGTGCGACGCAGCTTCGCGACGAGATCGGTGCGAACGCTTTCATGCCGATGCAGTTCGATAACCCGGCCAACCCCGAAGTGCATCGTCGCACTACCGCGGTTGAGATCTGGGACGACACCGAAGGCAAGGTTGACGCGATTGTCTCCGGCGTCGGCACGGGCGGCACCATCACTGGCATCGCTTCCGTGATCAAGGGTAAGAACCCGAAGTTCCGCGCCATCGCCGTCGAGCCCGCCGCTTCTCCGGTCATCACTCAGACCATGGCCGGCCAGCCCGTCCAACCTGCTCCTCATAAGATCCAGGGCATCGGCGCCGGCTTCGTTCCGAAGAACTGCGACGTCTCCCTGATCGACGAAGTCATCCTGGTCACCAACGAAGACGCCTTCGCCATGGCCCAGGAAGTCTCCATCCGCGAAGGCCTCGCGGTCGGCATCTCTGCGGGCGCCAATATCTGGGCCGCTCTCCAGCTGGCCAAGCGTCCAGAATATGCCGGCAAGCGCATCGTTACAATCGCCTGCTCGCCGAGCGAACGCTACCTCTCGACCGCCCTGGCCGAGAAGGTGCGCGCCGAAGTCACCGCGCTGACCGCCTCGTAAGCCGAGACCCCAACTCGTCCCGAAGGCCTGTGTCGAGAGACGCAGGCCTTTTTGTTGGGGGCGAGGTAGGGACAGTCCGCCCTGATGCTTTCTCCTTGAATCCTTCACTCTATAAGTGAACATCCGTTCACTTCATGTTGGATATGCTTACATTGCAGGGGTTTGAAGCCCGGCGGCCATTGGCTTTGCCGCTGCTCGGCTCGCGTGCGGTCGCCGGCTTCCCGTCGCCGGCCGACGACCATATGGAGCGTCGCCTCGACTTAAACGAACACCTGGTGCGCAACCCTATCTCGACCTTCTTCCTGCGCGTCGAAGGTGATTCGATGTCGGGCGCGGGCATTCTTACCGGCGACCTCATCGTGGTCGACAAATCGCTCTCGGCGCGCGCGGGTACCATCGTGGTCGCCGAGGTCGGTGGTGAGTTCACGGTAAAGCACCTTGAGCGCGACACCGTGGGCGCCTGGAGTCTGCGGGCCGACAGTCCACGCTGGTCGGGCTGGTCGTTGCCTTTCACGCCGGAATGCCGTATCTGGGGGACGGTGGTCGCCGTCGTGCGCCGCTGCTGACGCCATGCTCCGCGCCCTCGCCGACTGTAATAACTTCTACGCCTCCTGCGAGCGCGCCCTCGACCCTTCGCTAATCGGCGTGCCGATTGTGGTGCTCTCGAACAACGACGGATGCGTGGTCGCGCGTTCTTCTGAAGCCAAGGCACTGGGCATCCCGATGGGCGCCCCGTATTTCGAAGTGCGTCGTACCTGCGAAGCCCATGGCGTGCGCATCTTCTCGTCCAATTTTTCAGTTTACGGCGATTTCTCCGAACGCGTGATGGCCGCCCTCGGTGAGCAGGCGCGTGACCTCGAGGTCTATTCGGTCGACGAAGCCTTCCTGGGCTTTCCCGACATGCCGGATACCGATGCGAGGGCGCTGGGCCTGCGTATTCGCGCCGATGTCCTGAAGCGCACGGGCATCCCGATTTCGCTGGGGATGGCCCCGACGAAGGTGCTCTGCAAGTTGGCCAATGAGCGGGCGAAGACCGATAAGGCCAGCGGCGGCGTGATTGTGGTGCCGGCCTCGGTCGAAGGCCGCACGGCTTTCTTGCGCGGCGTCGAAGCGGAAGACGTCTGGGGCGTCGGCCCCGGCCTGGCCTCGCGCCTGCGTTCCCATGGTATCCTTTCGGCGATCGATCTCGCGGAGGCCGACCCGGGTTTTATCCGCCGGATCACCGGCGTGGTCGGTGAACGTCTCGCCCTCGAGCTACGCGGCATCTCCTGCCATGATATCGTCGAGGACGCCGGCCCGCGAAAGAGCGTGCTGGTATCGCGTTCCTTCGGACGTCCCATCACCGATGCGCATGAGCTGTCCGAGGCCATCGCTTCGCACGCGGCCCGTGCGGCGGAGAAGCTACGCGAAGATGGACTCGTCGCTTCGTCGATCGTGGTGTTCATCCGCACGAATCAGCATCGCATCGACCAGGAGCAGTATCGCGGCGACGAAGTCGAGCCGCTCGATCCGCCGACCGACGACGCCCGTGCGATCTGCGCCGCGGCTTCGCGGGCGCTGGCGCGGGTGCGTCGCGATGGTTACATGTATAAGCGGGCAGGGGTGATGCTCCATGGCCTGACCCCGGCCGATATCGTGCAGCCTTCCTTGCCTGGCATGGGCGGCGCGAGCGATCCGAATAAGGACCGCCTCATGAAGGCCGTCGACGCGCTGAACCATAAACTCGGCCGAGATGCCGTGCGCCTCGCCAGCACGGGATTCGAACGGGAATGGAAGGGCAAGTCAGAGCTCCAGTCCGGAGCCTCGCTGACCGACCCGGCCAATCTCCCGAAGACCAAAGACGGCCCCAAGCCGAGGATTAGATTTCACGAGTAAGATCTTGAGGTAGGGGCAGCACCGCGTGCTGCCCTAGTGGTGCCTTGGGTAGGGTTGAGCGCCCTCGCTCAACCGCGGCTGACCAAGGGTGGTCAGCCCTACCTTAAAGACAGCTATGTCGTGACGCGGTCCCGACCCTACCCATCGGGCTTGTCGCGGGAACTTTCCCCCGACATACCTGCTCTTACCCCTATGAGTTCTCCCCGACTCGGTTTCCGCCATGTCCTGCTGGTCCTGGCTTCCGTCACGCTCTTCGCCGCGCCGCCGGCCAAGCCCGGTGTCCGCGTGGGGTTCGCTGATCGCGACATCACGCCCGACATCGGGATGGAAGTCCCAGGCAACTATGGGAAGGTCTATTCGAAGAAAATCCACGACCCGTGCAAGGTGCGTGCCAGCGTCTTTGATGACGGACAAAAACGCGTGGCACTCGTCGGTATCGACGCCCTGATGATTCGCCGTGAGACGGTCCAGGAGATCCGTGGTCTAGTGAAAGCCGCCACGGGGATC
>CAIVYX010000108.1 GCA_903910245.1 uncultured Opitutia bacterium
CCCAGAATGAACCCTCGACGGATGGGCTCCATCTTTCCGCCAAGGGTCTGGAGGTCGTCGGCCGCGAGGTCGCATCCGCCCTGGGACTTCCTGCCAAGCCTGAGCCCTCAGGCATACTCAGGGCGGCGATCGTCGAGAAGAACCGTCTCTGGGCGGATTGTTGGCGTCCGGCGAACTGGTCCTTCGTCTATGGCGACCGCATCTCGCAGAATTACGGCAAAGGTTTCGGTCCGGTGCCATCGCTCAAGGAGAACTTCGAAGCTTATAAGCCGTTGGTCACTTCGTGGGATAAGCACATCCAAGCGCTAGCCCGCAGTGAGATATCAGCCGTCCCCGCTCCTCAGGCCGGGCCCGCTGTCAGCACCGAGAAGGTCATGTCCGCTGCCGAGGAGCAGGGCACCTTCAAGGTCGCTGAAGGTTTCGAGGTCAATCTGTTCGCCGACGAGACGCTCGGTGTGGCTAAGCCCACCCAGATGTCATGGGACGCCAAGGGACGCCTTTATGTCTGCTGTTCTCCGACCTATCCCCAGGCCGTGCCTGGCGTGAAGCCTCGCGACTATATCCTCCGCCTCGAGGACACCGATGGCGACGGTAAGGCCGACAAGGCTGTCCGTTTCGCTGAAGGCCTGACGATGGTCCAAGGTGTCGAACCACTGACTGACGATATCGGCAACACTTCCATCCTCGTCTGTGATTTCGATCGCCTGATCAAGTTGACCGATACCGATGGCGACGGGAAGGCGGACAAGACCGAGGTCCTGATGTCAGGCTTTGGCGTCGGCGACACCCACCAGCTCGTGAACTCGATTAGCCATGGTCCGGATGGCACGCTTTGGATGAGCCAAGGCCTGCACGCCATCACGCGGGTCGAGACGCCGCGTGGTATCGTCAGCCTGCCGAAGTCGGGCCTGATGCGCTACGACCTGAAGAACCAACGACTCCAGCCATTCTTCCAGTATGGCAAGGCCGGGCACAATTGCTGGGGTGTCGCATTCGATGATTTCTTCCAGCCCTTTCATAAGAGCGGTGACCGCGTTGCCGGTTATTACAGCCTCCCAGGATTGGGTGCCATCGAGACCCCGGATGAATATGCCGGGACGCACTCGCTGTTCGACTCCCCGTTGAAATCCAACTCCGTCGACATCCTCGGCACCAAGGCCATGCCGGCAAACCTACAAGGCGCCGCTTTTATAGGCGGCTATTACGGCAACACCGTCGACTTGCATCGCTTCGTCGACGATGGGGCCGGTTTCAAGACCGAGCGCATCGTCAGCCCCATCATCTCGAGCAGCAAAGCCTTCCGTCCGGTGGACGTCTCCGTGGGTCCGGATGGCGCACTCTATGCCTGCGATTGGTTCAATGCCGTCATCGGTCATTACCAGGCCAGCTACGCCGACCCGCGCCGCGATCGCTCACATGGGCGCATCTGGCGCATCACCGCCAAGGGCCTGCCGACCGTGAAGCAGCCCGACCTCGTTTCCATGTCTGAGAGTGATCTGTTCACCCAGCTCGGCTCGCCGGAGCGCTGGACCCGTTATCAGGCTCGCCGTCTGCTATTTAATCGTCCGACCGAGAAGGTCGCCGCCGCCGTGGATGCCTTTATCGCTAAGGACCGCTCGGAGTCTCAATATCTCGAAGCCATGGGCGTACTGCAGTCGCATGGACTCGTCCGCACTGCTCTGCTGGATCGCCTGCAGTCCTCGGCCGACTTCCGGATTCGTGCCTATGCGGCCCGTGTCGTCGGGGAATGGTCATCCCTGCTACCCGATGTGCAGGTGCGCCTGGCCAAGGCCATCGCCGATAAGCACCCTCGCGTCCGCCTGGAGGCCGTCGTGGCCCTCAGTCATGTTGGTGGTCAGATTTCATTGCGCACCGCCCTAGGAGCGGTCGAGCAGCCCTCAGATAAGTTCCTCGACTATGCCCTGAACCAGACCGTACGGCACTTGGCTCCGACCGCCGGTAAGCTGGCCGCCGAACTCTCTGCCCCGCAGGCCGCCTATCTCAAGAAAATCGCCAGCACCGGACCGTCCGTCGTCTCGCCCGGTCAAGCCATCTACGAGGCCCTCTGTCTTAATTGCCACCAAGCTGCAGGTCAGGGGCTCACTGGCGTCTATCCGCCGTTAGCCAAGAGCGACTGGGTCGCTGGCGATGTCCAGACCTTAATCAAGATCACCATGCATGGCTTAGCCGGCCCCACCAAGCTTCAGGGCAAGGATTACGGCCTCGTCCCGATGCCTCCCATGGGCTTGGACGATCAGCATCTCGCTGATGTCCTGACCTACGTCCGGAACGCTTTCGGCAACAAGGCGCCGTCCGTGAAGGTCGAGGAAGTCAAAGCCGTGCGTGATGCGACCAAAGGACGCACCGCGCCGTGGACGGCGGCGGAGCTGGGGAAGTGAGTGGCAAAAGGTAGGGACGGCACCACGTGCCGTCCTAAGGTTCGTTCTTAAGGCAAACTAGGACAGCACGTGGTGCTGTCCCTACCTCAACCCTACTCCTTGCGTGTCAGGAGTTGCACCCCGGCCACGCCGACGATCGTCCCTGCTCCGCCGATAAGCGTTAGGGTCGTCGGCTGTTCACCGA
>CAIVYX010000109.1 GCA_903910245.1 uncultured Opitutia bacterium
CCAATGACGGCCTTCCAGGCGATTTCCTGAAGCAGTTGATTAAGCTTCTCAGCTTCCGGCAGTTTGGCGAGGAGTCCGTTCACCGGGAGGCCTACGGGGGCTACGACGATAGATGACCGCGAAATGGCAGTACGCCGAGAGGACGCGGATCTGCGGGCCGGGATGACCTAGGACGTCGGTGAAGAGTTCGTTCTGGGTCTTGATGCCCGGGGCTTCGCCCTTGATGACCTTATCGCGCAGGGCCAGCACGGCCTCTCCGCTCGGCACGATGGCAATCTTCGCCGCGGGGATACGGGCGTTAAGCTCCTTCACATGGTCTTCGATCATCTTGAAATAGGGGGCATGCTTCGCACGAAGCTGGGCGAGCGTAATGACGTCGCGATCGATGGACTTCGGTCTGCTCTTAGAGAGCCAAAGTTCCGGGTCCTCGAACGGCACCCAGTTCTGCTGGAGGGTGAAGCGGATTTTGGGATTATGCTCCAAGCCGAGCTTGGTGAAATTCTCGATACCTGGGTCCGGCAGGAACGTCGGCGCCATGGTAAACAGATCGGCCTTACCCGCCTCGAGGACCGGCTTGGCCTTGTTCTTCTCCGGCGGCAGATCCCAGTGCTGGATGACCTTGGAGCCACCAATGGAGGAAATCGCTAACTGTTCATGCCCCTGGATGCCCGCGGCCTTGGCCATCTCAGCGACCAGCGGAGGCATCCACACGTGGAAACTATGGCCCGCGCTCAGTACCTTGATACCGACCGGCGTTGCGCTCTCCTCCTTGGCTTGGAGCGATGAGAATCCCAGGAGGAAAAGGACGAGCAAGAGGCTGCGCATGAAGGGAATCTCACCCCTTCACACCGGACCGTCAACGCCAGAGGAAGCTCGATGTTCCGAAAGCCGAAAGTGCTATTACGCGAGTTAATGTCCCAGTTGGGCTCCAGCGATACTGGGCAATATTTGATGAAAACGTCGCAGCACATCAGTGAAATAACCATTTAATAGGGCTTAAACGGAGCACGGACCTTTAGCACGGTAGCAATCGAATAAGGGTGTCCCAACGACTTGCGGAGTGTAATACGACAAACGTTAGGTGAAAAGCGTCGTCGCGATTACAATCACGCCCACACCATTGAAGAAACGTTATAAGTCGAACGAACCGCTCAGCCAAAACCGCAACCTGCTCCGGTGGGTGGAGAAGATGGCCGACCTCTGTCAGCCCGCTCGTATCCACTGGGTCGACGGAAGCCAGGCCGAAGCCGACCAGCTGTATGCTGAAATGGTCGAGAAAGGCACCTTAGTTAAATTGAACGAACAACTCTGGCCGAGCTGCTATTACGCCCGCTCGGACGCCTCGGACGTAGCCCGCGTCGAGGATCGTACCTTTATCTGTTCGCAATCCAAGGAGGCGGCCGGTCCAAACAATAATTGGGAGAATCCCTTCGAGATGCGCCGTAAACTGCGTGGGATGTTCACGGGCTGCATGTCCGGGCGTACGATGTATGTCCTTCCTTTCAGCATGGGGCCGGTCGGCTCACCGATGGCCCAGCTAGGCGTCGAGCTCACCGACTCTCCGTACGTTGTCGTGAACATGCGCATCATGTCCCGTATCGGCCTGCCGGTCTATGCCGAAATCGATCGCGGGCAGCAACGTGTCGTGCCTTGCGTCCATTCCGTCGGAGCTCCGCTCGATAAAAGCAAGAAGGACGTCCCCTGGCCCTGCAATCCTGAGAAATACATCGTCCACTTCCCGGAATCACGTGAGATCTGGAGCTACGGCTCGGGTTACGGAGGTAACGCGCTGCTCGGTAAAAAGTGCTTTGCCCTCCGCATCGCTTCCAACATGGCGCGCGACGACGGATGGATGGCCGAACACATGCTTATCCTCGGCGTCGAAGACCCGCAGGGCGAGAAAACCTACGTCGCCGCAGCCTTTCCAAGCGCCTGCGGTAAGACCAACTTTGCAATGCTCGTCCCGCCGCCTGAACTCGCTCAGCAGGGCTGGAAGGTGACCACGCTTGGGGACGATATCGCGTGGATCAAACCTGACGCCGACGGCCGACTGCACGCCATCAACCCTGAGGCAGGCTTCTTCGGCGTCGCCCCGGGCACTTCCGCCGAGACTAATCCAAACGCGATGGCCACGCTCTCGCGCAATACGATCTTTACCAATGTGGCCCTGACCCCCGAAGGCGGAGTCTGGTGGGAAGGCATGACCAAGACGCCGCCGCCCCGCCTGACAGACTGGCAGGGTAATCCCTGGACGCCGGAAATCGCACAGCTAACCGGCACCAAGGCCGCTCACCCGAACTCCCGATTCACCGCCCCGGCCTCGCAATGCCCCACAATCGACGCGGACTGGGAGAAACCCACTGGCGTGCCCATCAGTGCCATCGTCTTTGGCGGACGTCGGGCCGCCACCATCCCGCTTGTCTACCAGGCGTTCAACTGGAGTTCGGGCGTCTACATCGGCGCGACAATGGGCAGCGAGATGACCGCGGCCGCCGTCGGGACGGTCGGCAAGGTCCGTCGCGATCCGATGGCAATGCTTCCCTTCTGCGGCTACCACATGGGCGACTATTTCCGTCACTGGATCTCAATGCAGAAGAAGATCTCTGAGACGCCGCGCATCTTCCACGTGAACTGGTTCCGCAAGGACGCGGACGGCAAGTTCCTCTGGCCGGGCTTCGGCGAAAATATGCGTGTGCTCAAATGGATCGTGCAACGTGCCCGCGTACGCGCCCAGGCGAAGGAGACGCCCATCGGCTGGATGCCACGCTACGAAGATATCGATTGGAATGGCCTCGATTTCTCAAAAGAACGCTTCGAGGAGCTGCAATCTTTCGATCGACAGGCCTGGCGAGCTGAAGTCATGGCCCACGAGGAACTTTTCCTCGACCTCCACGACCGCCTCCCCAAGGAACTCATCTACGAACGCGAACTGCTCATCTGCAGGATGTGACCCCCGTGATCCCGACCCCTTCCCTCTGGCGCCTGTTGCTTCTATCCCTGCTGATGATCTTCGGCGGGGGTCTAGCCTGTCATCTACTGCAGAGCGACGGCGGACGCGTGGAAGTCACGGGCTTCCGCCTCGATACGGTCAACGGTCAATGGGTCACGGCCGATCTTTTTCGTCCGATCGCCGCCACACGCGAACACCCCGCCCCGGCGGTACTCATCTGCCCTGGCTTCGAACGCAGCAAGGAGACTATGGCCTCCTTCTCAATGGAGCTGGCCCGTCGCGGCTTCGTGGTGATCACGATCGACCCTTATAACCAAGGTGCCTCCAGCGCGACGATGGAGCGTCGTTCGGCGACCAAGGAAGGCTACGGGCTCGTCGCCATGGCCGAATACGTCCACGGCAAAACCGGACCCGATTTCATTGACCGTACCCGCGTAGGCGCCTTCGGCTACTCCGCCGGCGGTAACGCGGTCCTGCAGACGGCCTCCCAATTCGGCTCCCGCCAGGCTACAGCCCTCCGCCGCGCGACGCGCCTGGATTCGGAGAAGGGCCGCACGGTGACGGAAAACGAAATCACCACCGCACGAAGCGAAAATCTGCTCACGGCCATCTTCGTCGGCGGCTACGTCCTCACGATGAACGAAGAAGTCTTTGCCCCGCTCGACGCCAACGTGGGCATGGATTACGCCCGCTCGGACGAAGGCGCGTTCCGTAATGTCGCCGGCAGCGCCGACATGCGCACGGCGGCGGAATCGCTGGCGCTCGTCAACTCCGCCCGACCCGCCGATAGTAAACTGAAGACGATCGAGATTGGGCGCGCTTATGGAGACGCCGACGCCCGCACGTATCGGATCGTCCATAACACTCCCGGCATCCACCCGTTACTCCCCTACGACAATCGCTTCGTCACGAATGTCTTGGATTTCTTTGACCGCACCCTGCACGCACCGTCGCCGTTGCCGGCCGTAGACCAACGCTGGAAATTCCGCGAATCCGCCACTGCGACGAGCCTCGTCGGCGGCCTCCTCTTCGTGATTCCTTGCGCCGCCTTGCTCCTGCGTCTGCCGTTCTTTGCGTCGGTCCGCCAACCAACGCCTCCCGCCCTGCCTGCGCCCACAGCCGCAGGACGTAAACTCGCGTGGTGCTTGTTCTTCTTCGGCGCCCTTGTCGCGGCAGGCCTGTTCA
>CAIVYX010000110.1 GCA_903910245.1 uncultured Opitutia bacterium
AGCTGGCGGTAGGTGATGCGGCGGACCTCGACGGCCTTGCCGTCGGCGGTGGGCTCGCCTTCGTAGACGATCGCGACCTTGTCGCCGAGGCCCTTGGCCACCTGCGCGTCGAGGCAGTTGTAGGCGACGTTGGTCTTGCCGTCCACGAACCAGCGGAAGAACGGCTTCTTCGATTCATCGACCACCTTGGTCCACGGCTGGAACCAGGTCAGCTCCTTCGCTTCATCGGCCCAGAAACCCTCCGGGTCCTGGATCGAGCGGTTGTAGAGGGCGGTGTAGCCGTCCATGCCCTTGACGCGGGCCTGGGCGACGAACGCCGCGCTGGGCGGAAAGATCTGCTCGTTAGAGCCAAAGCCTTCGGCGCTGGCCTTCTTGACGTCGTCGATTTCTTCGTTGGCGTCGGAGTTCTGAGGGGTGTTGGCCATGTTATTTACGTTTGGAGCGAAGGATGAGGTAGATGGAAAAAGCGACGAGGATGGCGAGCGTCAGGACGAGCCAAGGGGTATCGCTGATATCCGGAGAGAGAGGGGGCTGATCCGCAAAAAAGGCCATGGGATAGTGGGGTAGTGAATATGAACGCAGCGGGTGACCTGAGGGCAACCAAAACGCGGGGGCTGTGAGTAGTTTGACCCCTCTCCTCAGGGTTTGTTGCCTAAAGCTCAGCCAACAGTTCCGCGAACCCATCGACCACGCGGACGCCCAGGCCTTCGAGGCGGGTACGGTGTTGGTGGCCGTGGCCAGTCAGCACGCAGTCGACGCCCATGGCGGCAGCGGCTTCGGCGTCGTGCGCGGTATCGCCGAAATAGATCACGTCCTCCGGGCGATGGGCCAGGTCGGACAGGTGGAGGCGAGCGCGCTCCTCCTTGCTGCCCGCGTGGATGTCGTGGCCGCCGCAGGCCTTGATGAAGTGGCGATCGAGTTTGTATTGCGTGAGCGTCGTCGCGAGCAGACTGCGCTCATAGGCCGAGAGTACTGAGTGCGTGAGCCCGGCGGCGGTGAGTCCGTCGAGCAGCGTCTCCGCGTGCGGGTGCAGGTGGCACTCCGTCTTGCGTTCCTCGTAAGCGGCCATGAAGCGGACTGACATCGCGCGGAAGGAGGCTTCGTCGGGCGTGAAGCCAATGGCTTGGTAGACCTTGATGACCGGAAATTGGAAGATCTGGCGGTAGCGGACTGGATCGACGAGCGGGTGGCCGTCTTCCTTTAATAGCCGGTTTAACGATTCGCAGCACAGCCAAGTGTCATCGAGCAGCGTACCGTTCCAATCCCACACGGCGTGACGATAGTCGGTAAGTTTCTTACGCATGGGCGGGCACCAGGGAGAAAGCCTCGATGGCCACGCCTTGGCAACAGTGGGCGAAGTCAGGCGCCCGGCCGCCGACATCGAAGCCGTCCCAGCGGAGCGGCAGGTCGCTCCAGGATGTGGTGTCGGCCAGGCTGAGCTGATACGGGGAGTGGTGGACTTGACCGCGGACGAATCGTCCGCGGCGCACCGAGAAGAAACTGTAGCGTTCGGCCAGGTGGAATTCGAGCGAGCTAGGCGCGGCGATCTGCGGTGACGAAACGGCCGACCAGGCGTAGCGTGCCGTCTCCTGCTCGTCTTGGCGGCGGCAGGACATCGATAGGCCGGGGCCGAAGGACATCGCGGCATGTTCATACGGAAGACCGAAGCCCGCGCGGGCGATCACGACGGCTGGGGCGCGGTCGCAATCGAGGGAGAAGAACCACACGCCTGGTTCGCCGTTGGCGTCGCGCACGTAGGTGCGGACGTTGAGTTCGTTAAAATACGAAAGCCAGGGCAGGGCGGGCTCTCCGAGGGGGCGCACCGCATTCATGCGGAAGCCCACGACGCCGAGGTACGCCTTGCCTTCGAAGGTATCGACCGTGAGGCCGGAGGGGAGCCGCGCTTGAATCGCGGCCGCTGCATATTCCCAATGCAGAAAGAAAAGGTCATCCCAGCGCTGCCGCATGACCGGGCGACGCGTCGGGCGGACGCGGGCGCGCAGCAGTCGTTCGGTGGCATGGCTCACGGCCTCATCCTCCGAGGGCTCGGCGGCGGGTCAAGCGGACCAGGCTTTTATTTTCCGTCGGCGAAAGGCGGCTTCGACAGGTCGAGCTGGTAGAGGACCTGGTTATATTCCCAGCGTGGGGTCGACTGCTTATTACCGGAGAACATCGTCGTGTAGGTGCCCTCGAAGTGGATCACCGGCGAGTCGGCGCGAAAGAACTCCGGGTGCAGCACCGGATTGTAGAAGGTATAATCGTCGTGCGAGATCACCTTGCGGGCATTGGTCCAGGGGCCGAAGGGCTCCGTCGCTTCAGCTAGCCAGATTTCGCCGAGCAAGGAGGGCTTGCCGGCCTTCTGCGTGAAGATCGCGAGCCACTTGCGATTCCAGGGATGCCAGGCGATGTGGCCCTTATGCACGACGATGGCCTCGCCAGAGGGGGTGGCAGCGGCGGTCGCGGCGCGCAGGGTCTTCCAGTTATCCGGATTCTTCCAGCCTTCATAGGTGGCGGGCGTCCGGAGGTTTGGGAATGGGTCGCAGAACAGAATCCATTTACGGCCGACCGGGTCCGTCCAAGGCACCGCGTGTCCTTCTGGCATCGCTGGGGCTTTCGGGTTGGCCGCGTCTTCGGTCCAGACCGTGTCAAGCGGGTGGAAGAGTTCCTCGTGCGGATCCCATTCGACGAGGTCCCAGCGATACGCATGCATCTCGCCCTTCGTCTTCACCGCCGCGGCGACCAAGTGCGGTGCGCCTTTGGCATCGGGTAGCGTGATTGCGCCCCAGATCCAGGTCGGGCCGTCGCCAGGCACCTTCGCCACGCCGCGCGGACGCAGTTCGCTCTGCGCGGTCTTCCGTTCGCTTACGTAGGCGTAGGGTGGTCGTAGCGGCGGTTTAGCCGGCGGCATGAATTGTTCGGTCGATGCTGCAGAGACGTTGAAGATCCCGAGAGGGTAGTGGGCCACGTTCGTGTCGCCCCAGAACCAGAGGAGCTTTCCACCGAGTTCCGCCGTCACCACGCTGTCGGAACCGAGCACGCCGCTTTCCTTCCAGTCGAGCTGTTCGCCGAGCTTCTGGGATTCCGCGAAGAGGCCCGCGCCCGTGAGGCGGCCGAGGCGGCGGGCGAGGATGGTGCGTTCGACCGTGACCTTGAGCGTCTTACCCGGGGTCGGCGTGAGGCGGACGCCTTGGTAGCCGAAGCCATCGGCCTTCACGCCGTAACCATGACCATGGACGGTGAACCAGGTCTCGCGGCCCATGAGTTCGGGGAGATCGAAGGCGATCAGTCCGGCGTTATCCGAGACGAAGCGGGCGCCGTGGACCGTACGGAGTTCGACGCCCGGCACCAGCCAGCCATCGCCCTTCTCGATGATCTCGATGCGGCAAGGTTGGGCGGCGAATCCCGTCGTCGCGCAGGCCAGCAAGCCAAGGAGCCAAGGGGTGAGCCTCATCGGTATAGTGTCGGCGGAATTGGCCGTGATTCAAGCCTCCGCGGGGCTTTTCGCTTGGAGCGGGGGCGGTCTGGGCTTACCTCTGGGACATGCTTCCGGAAGCCCGTCAGAAAGAGCTCAAGGCCTTCGCCGAGAAACTCGCGGACATCGCCCGCCGGGTCTTGGTCGCGGCCCATGCGCGCGTCGACACCGAGGTCGAAATTAAGTCCGACGGCACGCCGGTGACCGTCGCTGACAAGGAAGCCGAGCGCCAGATGCGCGCGGCCATCAAGCAGGCTTATCCGGATCACGGCATCCTCGGCGAGGAGTTCGGCCCGGAGAACGTCGATGCCGAGTATTGCTGGGTGCTCGATCCCATCGACGGCACCAAGTCGTTCCTTTCCCGCGTCCCACTCTACGTCACCCTCATCGGCCTGCGCTACGAAGGTAAGCCCGTTTTGGGTGTCATCGACCAGCCGAATCTGTGCGAGCGTATCGTCGGCGATAACTGGTCGTGCGAGCTCAACGGCCACCCGGTACGCGTGGCCGAGGCTGCGATGAAGGACGCCGTCATCGTCTCGACTGACCTCGACAACGTCCGTCGCCTGCATCGCGATGTCCGCTGGAACCGTTTAGCCGATAGCGTCGCCCATGTGCGCACGTGGGGTGATGGGTATGGCCATCTCCTCGTGGCGTCCGGCCGTGCGCACGTCGTAGCCGACCCCATCATGAACCCGTGGGACCTCGTGCCCGTGCTGCCCGTATTGCGTGGCGCCGGCGCCGTTGTGACGTCTTGGGATGGCGGCGACCCTATCAAGGCCGGCAACATCATCGCCGCGGCGCCAAAGCTACACGCGGAAGTGATGCGGACCCTGCGCGAGTAAGCGCGGCTCAGAGCCGGATTTTTAGCGAACGGCCGTGAGCGTCGAGACGCTCCATGCGCGCAAACGCGTCGACTACGCCGGCTGCTTTCTTGAGCGAGGTTGGGTCGTACTGCACCAAGCTCGTGCGACGGAGGAAGTCGGCGACGCGCAGGCCGCTGAAGAAGCGACCCGTGCCGCCGGTCGGGAGCGTGTGGCTCGGGCCGGCGGTGAAGTCGCCGAGTACCGTGGGCGTATGGCTACCCATGAGGATTGCGCCAGCCGTCGTGATCTGGGCGGACAGCTTCTTGAGCTTACCCTTCGCGACCATCAGTTCGAGGTGTTCCGGGGCGACGAGATTCGCGGCTTCGGCGGCGTCCTCGATCTTCGGGACCAGGATCACGCAGACCTTGGCGGCGAGCGCTTTGCGGATCTTCTCGCCGTGGGTGAGGGAGTTGGACTGCGAGCGCGCGGCGGCGAGGCACTTGTCGGCGAAGGCTTCGGTCTCCGTCACTAGATAGAGCTTCTCCTTGCCGCTACCGTGTTCGGCTTGAGCGCAGAGGTCGGCCGCGACCCATTCCGGCTTCGCGGTGCGGTCGGCGATGATCATCACTTCGCTCGGGCCAGGGAGGAGGTCGACGCCGACGAGGCCGAAGACCTGGCGTTTCGCTTCGGTGACGAAGGTGTTGCCCGGGCCGAAGATCTTGTCGACCGGCGTGACCGTGCTCGTGCCGAGGGTCATCGCCGCGATGGCTTGGGCGCCGCCGATCGCGTAGACTTCGCGGACACCGCAGAGGTAGAGCGCGGCAAGGATGTCGGGATTAATTTTTCCGTCTGGTCCGGGAGGCGTGCAGGCGCAGAGTTCCGGGACGCCGGCGACCTTGGCGGGGAGCGCGGTCATCAGCACCGTGGAGACGAGCGGCACCTGGCCGCCGGGGATATAGAGGCCGCAGCGACGGATCGCGTGGTGGCGTTCGCCGACCGTGGCGCCGTGCGGGTTTTTCGCCGTCCAGC
>CAIVYX010000111.1 GCA_903910245.1 uncultured Opitutia bacterium
CCATGCCGTGAAGCATGAAGTGGAACTTGCCGGACGAGGGGTCCTCGTAGAACCGGTAGTTATTACGGTTGAAGGAATAGCCGTCCCAGTGGCAGAGAATCTGCTCGAGGGCGAGGTGCCGGAAGTAGGCGTCGACATCCAGGATACGCTCCATGCGGGCCAGGCGTAATGCCGGGCTCGCCTCCTTCGTGGCGCCGATCAGCTCCGTCAGGCGGACCTTGTCGTCCGGATCGCCTTGATCGACCTCGATCGGGCCATCGATCTCGTTGCAGAAGGCGCCGTCGTAAAGGTGGCCCTTGGTGTCCTTGAAGAAATAGGAGAGGAACTCGGTGTTGAAGCCTTCCTTGAGCACGTAGGTGCCGAGGCGCTTGCCGTTGAGGACGACGAAGGCGTGCGTGCAGCGCGAGGCCGGGACGCCGGCGCGGCGGGCCATCTCGCCCGCGGCCATCTCGAGCAGCATCGAGCCGTCCTGCGCGCAGTTGTTCAGCTGGAACTTGGTCAGGCCGCGATACTCCTGGCCCTTCTTGGTCTTCGCGGTGCGGAGCGAGAAGCCGGGGCGGTCTTCGGTGATCTGGCGGAAGCTGCCGGCGGAGCCCTTGAGCTTGATCGAGCACTTCTCGAGTTTAACGCCACCGGGCTCGTTGATCGTCAGCGTGACGTAGTCCCGCGGGTTCTTCGCGAGCTTATCGATATTCTCCTGGGAGATGGTCAGCTCCAGTTTTGGGATGAAGCCGGCGAAGAGGGCGTCCGGCGAGGTGTTGACGGCTGGCGGCTTGGGTGCAATCAGCGGCGGCAGCGTCTGGGCAGAAAGAATCATCGCTCCGCCGACGAGAAGCGCAGCATGACGGAAAAATGGGCGGAGGCTTTCCAAAGTCGGTGGGGTGGCGAAAAGATGTCAGTGCTGAAGGCGAGAGGCAATAAGGATGAGGATAGGGTAAATATGAGAGTATCGAGTATGGAGTATCGAGTATCGGGGTAGTGCTTGTCTTGAGGGTGGGGTAGCACCGCGTGCTGCCCTAGCGGCCGCCGCAGGGCGGCCGAAGGTAGGGGCGTGGCTTCGCCGCGCCCTCTGTGCGCCTATCCGCGAGCCGCTTACTGCTTAAACCTTAATCAGGAGTGCACGATGAATCGTGCCCCTACCTTTGTTCGCCCTGCGGCGAACGTCTGACCGGCTACCTGCGGCCAACACTCATTCGATACTCTATACTCGATACTCCATACTCTCACGCACGCCCTACCCGAACAACCCCGCGACGCTTTCGCTTAGTCCGCCTGGACGCGAACGACGCAGCCAGACAGACTCATATTCTTTCTTAAGACGTACCTGTTCTTCGGCAGAGACAGCCTTACCGTCGGCGCGGCGTAGTCCAGCCCCGGCGAGACGGGCGCCGAGCGACAGCTCTTCGCGGATGGTCTCATCTGCAATCTTGGCGACTAAGGCTTCGGCTTCGGCGAGATGCGCCTGCGAGGCGGCGATTTCCGCCGCTGAAACGCCGTCCGTAAACTTCGCGAGCACGTCGGGTTTGGCGGTGAGGAAATCCCAGGTAAGGCTCTTGTTACGGTTCGCCTTGGCGATCTGGCCATCGAGCGTGCCGAGTTGCGTGAGCGCGGCGGCGACGATCTGGCCTTCCGCCGCGGAGAGGTTGCCGAGGATGGCGCAGCCGGCGGCGAAGTCGGTCTTGGCGTTGGCCGCGAAGCCCCAAGCCTGCGCGAGTCCAGCCGCCATGGGCAGCCAGGCGGTCGGCCACGGCTGATGATGGCCGTTGTCGCCCCACGTGGTGAGTAGGATGCCACGCGCTTCATGGCGCACGGCTGCCCCGACAGCTTCGGCTTGGTTGGTCAGTGCGTTATCGAGGCGGCCCGTGAAGCTCTGCCACGCACTCGTACCGGGCGCGACGAGATAGGTGCGGCCGAGTTCGCGGAGGCGCCCGCACTGTTCCTTGAAGGGATGGCCGGCGTCATAACCCCAGACGACTGGCACGGTGTCGGCCGGCGCGTCCTGCGCGAGTGCGAGGTCTTCGAGCAGGATATCGCCCCAGAACTGCACGGTGCGGCCGCGGTCGCGACCGAGGGCGCACAGTTTCTTAAGATGGTCGAGGTAGACGCGGTGCTTACCGCGCTCGGCCACAGCCTGTTTGCTGAAGCCTTGGCCAAGTTCCCATGGTTCATCTCCGCCGATGTTGACCTGATGGCTCCGGAAATTGGGTAGATAGTCGTCGAGCAGCGCGCCCGCGAAGTCGACGGAAGCCTGGTCGGGGCGCAGCGTCCCGGGGAACTCTTTGAACTGTCCGGTGAGCGGATGGATCCAGCCTTCAGGGCATTCAGCCATCGCGCGGTAGCGCGGATGACGGAGCCAGCGTTCCATGTGACCGAAAGTGTTGAGGTTCGGGACGAGTTCGATGCCGACCGCTGCGCACGCGTCGTCGAGTTCACGGATTTCGGCGGGCGTCAGCGGCGAGGCGTCTTTCCAGGCGTCTTCATGTCCGCGGAAAGCGAAGGTGTGTTCGATGTAAAGCTGCAGCTGATTAACGCGTAGGCGGCCGAGTGCGCGCACGAGGTCGAGGAGCTCGGCTTGCGTGGGCACGCGCGTACGGGAGCAGTCGAGCATGAAGCCGCGGACCGGCAGGTCCGGCGAATCAATGATCACGAGATGCGGCAGCTCGTCGGGATACTGAGCGGCGATCTGGCGGAGAGTCTGGGCGCCGTACAATACGCCATGAGCGTCACCCGCGTTGAGGCGAATGCCGCTGGAGAGGATCTCGAGGTGATAGCCCTCGGCGCCGCTCTCGGGCTGGTGGACGATCCGGCACGCGCCGTCGGCCGCCCCGGCGAGGGCCGCCCGGGCTTCGGCGATGGTCGTCGGCAGGCTCTCTATAAAGGAGGCGGTCGGGTGGGGGAGGGGGGGCACCTTGAGCCAGCCCCCGCGCAGGGTCAGTTCCCGTGGACGGGGGAAGAACGTGAGCACCGGAAGGGCCATGGCTGGAGGGTTAGCCCCCGCGGGCCGACGGGCAAGACGCTAAGATGGACTTCCCGCTTGGAACAAAGCCCGGCCCGCCTACATCTTATGCCCTTACCCCGCATCCCCATGCCTCGCTCATCCCTTGTGCTCTTCCTCTTCGCCGCTGCCGCTCAGGCCGTGCCGGAAGGCTTCGTCATCCGCGAGTTCCTCGGCAACGCCCAGGAACCCGAAATCTATCCGACTGCCGTGTCGGCCGCCGCCAACGGCGACGTCTACGTGTCCTCGGACAAGAACGGCTCCCTCGGCCATACCCCGGGGATGGGCCGCATCCTGATCGCCCGCGACACGAAGGGTGCCGGCGTCGCCGACCAGGTCATCGAATACACCAAGGTCGAGAGCCCCCGCGGCGGCCACTACGTTGGCGGTATCCTCTATCTCGTCCACCCGCCCTTCCTCTCCAAGTTCCAGGACAAGAACGGCGACGGCAAAGCCGACTACGACACGGAGCGCAAGCTACTCGTTGACGGACTCGGTGGCGGCATCGAGCACCCGCGCGGCGCTGACCACACCACCAACGGTACCCGTATGGGCATCGACGGCTGGCTCTACATCGCTGTCGGCGACTTTGGTGCGGGTCTTATTCGCGATAATGATGGCGCCATCGGTCTCGGCGACAAGAAGCGCGTGACCCTCTACGGCGGCGGCGTGATGCGCGTCCGCCCCGACGGCACCGAGCTCGAGGTCTACACCGAGATGACCCG
>CAIVYX010000112.1 GCA_903910245.1 uncultured Opitutia bacterium
GTGGGCGATCCCCTCCTCTAGTTGTTATCTCCGGGGTAAGTGAGAATACAGATAGGTCGCACGGGTGCTCATCCCCAAACGCGATCGAGATCAATGATGAAGCTACGCATGTAGAAGTTGCGACGTAAGGGTAGGAAGACGTGGGTTCGACTCCCACCACCTCCACCATTTGAGAAGAACTAGCCTGCGACCACCCGGTCGCAGGCTGCTTGCGTTGGCCTACTCCTCGTCGAGCTCAGAAAGCCGCGCCTTGACCATCGCCTTAAGCAGCGCCCGGTCCGGCTTCCAGTCGACGGGAATTTGGAAAAGATTCTGACGTACCACATATTTCGCCAGCCGTGGCTTGAAGGCTGCAATGACGTGCGGGCTCCACGGCGCGAACGACAGGTGCTTCGCGGAGGCCGAGACGCCGGCGACATACTTCCCGTCTCGGTGGAGCATAGGCACGTTCCAAGCGATCTTCGCCTGGAGTTCCGGAAAATCCTCTAGTAGGCCTTCGAGCACCGCCCGCAAAGTCGCCGCCTTCACTGGATCCAAGGACGCCAGATAATCATCGACGGACTGGAAGCGCGGCGTAGCCACAGGCGGAGAAGATCAGCGCTTCCGGTACACCTCGAGGCGGCAATCGTAGCCGCCGAGGTCGACAGTACGGCTCGATTCAAGACGCAGGGTCGGGTCGACGGACGAAAGACGCAGCGGGTTGATGAAGACGAGTCGGCCATTCGGACGCAGGACTTCGGATGCGATCTTGAAGAGGTCGGTAAACAGCCCGTGCATGTTCGGCACGCGCACGCGGCGGCCGAGCGGCGGATTCGAGATCACGAGCGAGACCTTGCCGCGATCGAGCTCCGGGATGCGGATGATGTCGCGGAAGTCGGCCGTGTGGAACGCGGCCTTGGTGCCAGGCAGCTTGGCGGCCTTGAAGTTAGCTTCGGCGATGGCAATCGCAGCCGGGTCGATGTCGGTGCCGACGATCTGCCCTACCCCGCCCGCCAAGGCGGATTCGATGAGCTCCAGACCAGAACCGCAGAACGGATCCCAGACGATTTCCTTGTCCTGACGGCCGGCCACGCGCACCAGACAAGCCGCGAGCGGCGGGTGCGAGGCGGCGTTAATGGCGTCGGTACGATAATAAAGACGGGGGTTGGGCGAGATGCGCGGACGCAACTCGACCAAGGCGCGGAGTTCGTCGAAATGAACGTCGACGGACCACGGGGATTCCCGGGCGTCGTTGAGGACGCGCGGATTCAGCTCAAAGGCCTTCTTCGTAACCTTGGCGACGGCGTCGTCGTGATTTCCCTCCGACACCATGCTCAGGCGGTAGCGGGCGGCGCCCTGAGTGAGCGACAGCATCAGCTTCTCGGTGAGGGGCGAAGCGATGGCCTTGGCCAGCACCTCGAGCGCTTCGGCCGAACCAGGCTCACGAATAAAAGCTAAGGAGAAAGCGGCAGTGTCGAAACAGCGCAGCTGGTAGAGCTCCGCGAGCGTGAAGGCGTCCTTCGGCTCGACGACGACGAAACAGCCGCGGACTTCGACCACGCGGAACTTGCCGCCGCGGCCTTCGTCTTCGCGTACTTCGTCGGCGACGATGGACTCGAGGCCCTTGCGACAGCGTAGGTGCAGGCGCAGGCCAGGTTGCTTCGGCACGATGGCATCGAGGCGTACGTTGCTCGGACCGCCTTGGCGGGCCACGCTCGCACGGAGCTTTTGTTCGTCGATCAGCTTGTCGCCGGAACCCGCGACCGCCTTAAGGGTAGCTGCGCCGCCGATCTTCTCGAGGGCGGAGGCGACCTTCTTCTTCTCGCGGTCGACTTCGGTGGTCTTAAGAATATCGATCAGTTTGCGCTCGGACTCCTCGTCGCCCCCGAGCTTCGGGATGGCGGCAGTGGCGTAGCGGCGGATCTTCTCGGAAGGGTCCTGCAGGAGGCTGATCATCCAAGCCTTCACCGCTGCCTTCATCTCTGGATTACGGGAGGTCGTGAAGACCACACCCACCGCCCGAACGAGGGCGACCTGCTGGTTGCGCTCCTTGGGCCCGAGCTGGTTGAATTTCGGGACCTCGACGTTCCAGAGCTGGGCGGCCGGCAACTCGCGCAACTGTCGGTATAGGTCGTTGTCGGCTTTCATGGCTTGGGTAGTCGGGGCGGCGGGCGGCAAAGTCAAGGGAGACGCAGGCGGACGGCCCCATCCTGCCCACCGCCCACGCCAACCTCGGCGTGTCGCACTTTGGGCTTTTTCCTAACAAAAATAACCAAAAGCGGAGGCGCGTTTGTCCGCCCGGGTTCTTGGTACAAAAACCCGGCTCCGCCCCCGTCCGGACAATCCACAAGTTGCCTTTGACAGGGGGGGATTATTGCTCACTAGATTTAGGCGTCTTGCGGTCTCCGCCAAGGCCCCCGGCGGCTCAGCCGCCAGCCCATCCGACTACTTTTGACCACACCAGAAATGAAGAATCCCGGACTTCCCGAAAAACA
>CAIVYX010000113.1 GCA_903910245.1 uncultured Opitutia bacterium
AGGCAAGTCCACCCTCTTCAACATCATCCTCGGCAAGGACAACCCGGACGAAGGCCTCATCGAATGGGAACGCGGCGCAAACTTCGGCTTCCTCCCCCAGGAAAGCGCCCCCGTCGGCGACGAGACGATTCTCCAGATCGCGACGAGCGGCGGCAAGCTCGAGCCTGAGAACGACGACGACTGGGACATCGACTACACCCTCGAGCCGCGCGCGAAAAAAATCCTCGCCGGCCTCGGCTTCCGCGAAAGCGACCACGAGAAGGTCGCCAAAACCTTTTCTGGCGGCTGGGTCATGCGCGCGCACCTCGCCCGCCTCCTCGTCAGCGAGCCGACGCTCCTGTTGCTCGACGAACCGACCAATCACCTCGACCTCGAAGCCCTGCTCTGGTTCCAGGACTACCTGACGCGCTACCCGGGTGGCCTCGTGGTGATCTCGCACGACCGTGCCTTCCTCAACGCGCTCTGCACCGGCACGATCGAACTCCGCGCCCAGCGACTCCATTGCTATAACGGTAACTACGACGACTTCATCCTCGAACGTGTGGCCCGTAAGGATCGCCAGCAGGCGATGTTCAAGAACCAGCAGCGCGAGATCGCGCACCTCCAGACGTTCGTCGACCGCTTCGGCGCTAAGGCCTCCATGGCCTCCCGCGCAAAGTCCAAGGAGAAGCAGATCGCCCGCCTCGAGGAGGTCGCGATCGACGAGCCAGAGGACGATCTCAAGAAGATCCAGTTCCGCTTTCCCCAGCCTCCGCGCTCCGGCCTGAAGGTCATGAAGCTCGAGCACGTCCAGCAGGCCTACGGCGAGCACGTCGTCTATAAGGACCTTAATTTCGAATGCGAACGCGGCCAACGCACCGTGCTCGTCGGCCCCAACGGCGCCGGTAAGTCCACCCTGCTCAAGATCCTCGCCGGCGTCATCCCGATCAACAGCGGCTTACGCGAAGAAGGCGGCAACGTTATCACGGGCTACTTCGCCCAGAACCGCGTCGATAACCTTAACCCCAAGCTGACCGTCCTCGAGAACGTGATGGAACTCCGCACCACGGAGAACGGCCTCACCGAACAACAGGCCCGCGGTATGCTCGGCACGTTCCTTTTCCGCAAGGACGACGTGAACAAGCGCGTCTCCGTCCTTTCGGGTGGCGAAAAATCCCGCCTTGCCCTGGTGAAGCTGATGATCAATCCGCCGAACTTCCTGCTCATGGACGAGCCGACGACGCACCTCGATATCATGTCGATCGACGCGCTCATCGCCGCCCTAAAGACCTACGAAGGCACGCTCTACTTCGTCAGCCACGACGTGCACTTCATCCGCGAAATCGCTAAGACCGTCCTGCACGTGCACTCCGGACGTCTGACGAACTACGCCGGCGACTACGCTTACTACCTCGAGAAGTCCAAGTCCGGCAACGAGCGCGCCGCGCTCACCGCCGGCTTCACCGACGCTCGCCCAAAACAGGATGAAGCGCCGAAGGCCGAAAAGCCGAAGGCCCCTGCGAAACCCTCCGCTTCGGATATCCGTAAACTGAAGACCGATGTCACGAAGTGTGAACAGCAGGTCTCGGAACTGGAAGCCAAGCAGGCGCAGATCACCGCTGAACTCGCCGACCCGGCCACCTATACCGGCGGCGTGAATCTTCCGCAATTGAACGCCCGCCTTCGCGACACGATCAACGCCCTGCAGACCGCCACTGCCGCCTGGGAACAGGCCGCGCAGAAGTTGAGCGAGGCAGAGAGCGCCTGACCGCGAAGCGCAGGCCAAACAGGCAGGGACAGGGGCTGGGGCTGGTGCCAATGCTTAGAGACAGAGTCAGACGCAGGGGCAGTTGAAACCATCCTGTAAATGTAGCGGTGTCTGCCCCTAGGCATCGAAACCTGTCCGTGTCCCTGTCCCTTCGACTTGATTGGGGGTTACCCCGCCATTCCTTTCTGGCTCTGAGGGAACCCTTCCCTTACATCCCTGTCCTTACCTCACAACCCCATGCGTTCCCTCACCCGTCTCCTGAGCGTGCTGTGCCTCCTGGCCGCCGCCGTCCCCGCCGCCTTCGGCCATACCGCCGGCGAAGAAATGGCCAAATCCGCCAACGCCTTCCTCGGCTCGCTCAATGACGCCCAGCGCGCCAAGGCATCCTTCAAGTTCGACGACGCTGAGCGCACGCACTGGATCTTCGTCCCGGCCGTCCGCCTCGGCCTGCCAATCAAGGAAATGAATCCCGGCCAGCGCCACTTCGCCCAGGCTATCCTCTCCGATTACGCCACCAAATGTTGAGACCAAGAGAGTGCCATTTGAAGTAAATTCTTTTAGTTTCGCTTGCAAGGTATCTATCAATCCAAACTGATCATTTAAG
>CAIVYX010000114.1 GCA_903910245.1 uncultured Opitutia bacterium
ACGATAAAAGCGTGGCAGCGAAGAAGGGTAGGCGAGGCATGGGCATCGGCGGGGTAGCCGATGCTTCCTAGGACAGGTCTTAGGCCCCTAGGTTGCGAGGAGAATTGGCGAGGGCCTTTATTCCAACTTCCCGAACATGATCCGTTCCTTGCGGCTCGGGTCGGAATCGCCCTGGGTCACGCAGAACCAGATCTGTCCATTGGCTTCAACGAAAGTGGGGTATTGGAAGGACTTCGTGGTCTCGAAGCGGTATTTACGCTCCCAGATCTTGCCGTCCTTCGAGACATCGAGGTTGAAGACGCTGCGGCTGACCTTGTCGATCTGGGTGCGTTCCTGCCAGCCGAGGTAATAGATGCCGTTAAACTTATCGAAGGTCGGCTTGGAGGCTGCGCCATTCTTCACGAAGTCCTTCTCGCCGCCAATCGTCCAGGTCTTGCCGTCCTTGCTTTCGGAGAACCAGTAGTTGCGGTCGCCGTTTTCCTTACGGCAGATGGCAAGCCAAGTGCCGTCGGGCAGACGATTGACGGCGGGCTCGGTCAGTGCCGGTTCGCCGGGGCCATTGAAATGGCCGACGACCGTGAGGGTATCGGCGGATGCGTTCAATGTGCAGAGCGCCTGCTGGGCGCCGAGGTAGTTGTTGATTGCGATGTAAGTCTTGCCGTCGAACTCCTTGAAGTTGTCGAAGAGGTATAGGCCAACATCGACTGGCTTGCGCTGGAAGCCCTGCTTGGCGGCGTCGGCATAGAGATGCTTCGGCTGAAGGTCGAACGTACCTTCGCTCGTCGTGAGTTTCATGCGATGAATCTCCGGCTCAAAGGTCATTGTGCGCAGGTCGAGGTCGCGGTAGTAGGTCTGCGACTGGCGTTTGCCGGGTTGCTCGCTGGCGAACCAGCAACGGAGCTTCTGTGGACCGATCTGCTTGATGCGCGGCACGAAGCAGGCGCCGACGGATAGGGTCTCGTTGGCGAAAGCCTGCTCGGAGCGGGCGATCGTCATCACGTCGAGCAGGCGCTCGTTACGAAGGTCGACGATCGAAAGCGTGGCGTAGACAAAAGGCCACTGAGCGGCTTCGCCGGCCTGGCGATCGTTGGCCTCGGAGACGATGTATGCCCGATCGCCGACGATGGCGAAATGGGCGTCGTGGGCGCCTTTGACATCGGGGCCGCTGGCCTTGATGAGGCTGGCCATGACCTTGTCGCCGGCGGCCTTGGGGTCCCAGCCGGCCGGCAGAAGTGAAGGGGCTGTCTTGTCGTCCTGTTTCGACGTGGAGCAGCCTACGAGCAGGGCCGTGAGGCAGAGAAGCAGGCGGGTCTTCATGGGGCTTATTTAGTAGGTGTGGCGACCGGGAGCAATTGGAAGGCGTCGAGGATCACGAACCCTTTGGTGTCCTCGTTGGTCAAGGTGAGCGTATATTCGACCCCGGTGCGCAGGCGGAGGCGGGCGAATTCGCGGAAGGCCTGTCCGGCGGGGAGCGCCATGGTCTGGTCGACCGTGAAGCGTTGTATCGCGCCATCGCCGACGATCGTGACCGGCAGGCGCGTCGTGCGCGTCTCGTGGGCGGAGTAGGCCATGCGGAGTTCGAAGTCGCCGTCCGCTGGTGCCTTGAAGCGGAAGGTCGCGCGCGACTTGCCATCGGAGCGCTGTTCGTCGTGCAGGTAACCCGTGCCGACGTGCGGCTTGAAGTTCGTGGAGCGTTCCCAATCGCCGGAAAGTTCGGCCTGCGCGTCGTCGAGGATCAGGCCGGGAAGCGAAGCAGGTGCGATGCCGGTGCCTTTGCCGGAAGCTGCGGACTTGGCGGGCAGCGGCGCAAGCACGGGCAGGTCGAGCACTTGATGCTGGGCGAGCAGGCGGGCACGGAGCTGGGCGTAGTCCAAGGCCTGTACGCTCACGCCGGCCTTGGCGGCGAGGGCGGCGGCGATACCGGCGCTTTGGCCGATGGCCATCCAGGTCGGTTCGACACGGATGGAGGAGTAGGCAACGTGCGTGGCCGACAGCGCGACGGGGACGAGCAGGTTGGAGCACTCCGAGGCCGAGGGCGTGATGGCGCGATATGGGACATGGTACGCATAGCCGTGGCGGCGTCCGGGTATGCGCACCGGATAGATCGTGCCTTCGTTGATCACGCCGTCGGGCAGGGCGATGCGGCGGCAGTCGTGCGAATCGATCGGAAAGGAAGAGACCGCGATGGCATCGTCTTTCTTCGGGTCATCGATGACATCTTTTTGGGTCAGCGTAAAACGTCCGTCCATGCGACGCCCTTCCCGGACGTAGAGCTGCGGCGACCAATGGTCGGTCTCGGGGAACTCGTCGCGGCAGAGGCCGAGCTCGGCCATTGTGGCGCGGATCTTCGCCGGAACGGCGGCATCCGTCGTCAGGAACTGGTAGAACTCGAGGGTATACTGCTTATGTTTTTCCCATAACGCAGCGCGCCCCTTGGGATCGGAGGCGCACCACCCGTTGGCTTCGCCGACGAGGCCCATCGAGAACATCTTACCAATACCGTTATTGGCATCGAACTTGTCGCCTGGCAGGGGATAGAGATCCCAAGGCACCGGGGCGTTCGGGTATTTTTGGAAATAGCGGCGGACCAGTTCGAAGCGGGCCGGATCATAGGCCTTCGGCGCGGGGAAGGCGACGCGGTTGGCGGGATTCTTCGTGAGGCAGAGACGGAAGCTGTAGACCATCACGGTCTCTTCGCCGGCCTGGTCATCGCCGGGGCGGACGGAAGTGATGAACGGCAGCGGCAGGCCGTTGGCGTCGAAACCGTTGATGGCCATCTTCTCCTTCGGGTATTGGCGGCCGGCAAACGATTCACCGTACTCGTCGCGGCTCTCGCGGCCGATGTGCCAGACCACGCCAGCACGGGCCATCAGGTCGCCTTCGTACGTGGCGTCGATGAAGACTTTGGCGGTGTGCGCGCCCGCGGAGGTGCGGAGGATGATGATCTTGGTGCCTTCCTTCTCGACGCCTTCCAGAGACTGCTTGGTCAGGACGGTCACCCCGGCTTCCTTGAGCATCGCGTTCGTCACGCGGGCCGCGACGTGTGGCTCATAGGTCCAGACGGAGTTATCCTTCGTGGCGACATCGTAAGGAAGCTTTACACCGCGGGCGGCGTAGTCGGCGGCGACGCGCTGGTGCCATTCCTCGAAGAGGCCCAGCAGGGTGGAGCGGACGGTCTGGTTGGAATCGCTGAAGCTGAGTCCGCCCGTGTTCACGCCGCCGACGTGGGCGGAGGGTTCGATGAGCACGACCTTCGTGCCTTCGCGGGCGGCGGCGATTGCGGCGCAGAAGCCTCCGGGCGTGGCGCCGTAGACGATCACGTCGGCCTCCGCGGCCTGGACGGGACGGGCGAGCAGTAGGAGCCCTAGGGCGAGGAGGAGGCGCATGGGCGGGGAAGCGCCGACTTTACTACGGTCGTCGCCCTTGCCAACTCATTCTGCCGTCGCCTGCCGGGTTACTTCGCTGGCAGTGGGGGCAGTTTCGCGCTGTAATGCACCGCACGGTGGCGGGCGTCATCATAGGCGAAGTGGAGCCACTGCTTGTCGGCGCTAACGAAGCCGTCTGGATAATTGATCGACCCCTTCATGTGCTTGCCGGGGTATTTCGGGTCGGGGCCAGCTTCTTCGACGAGGACGCGCTGGTAAGGCCAGGTCTTGCCGTCGTCGAAGCTGATCCAGAGCGAGAGAGGCGCACGACGTTTGGAGTTGTTGTTGTGCAGTAGGGCGACGGCGCTGCCGCCGAGCGGGAAGAGGGTAGCTTTGCTGCCGGGGTTGGGGATGTCGGTGACCGTGGCGAACTCGGGCCACGTACGGCCGCCGTCCCGGGAGGTCGCTTGATAGAGGACCCCGCCGAGGCCGTCGGCCCGGATGTACATCAGGATCGAGCCGTCGGCGCGTTCGTGGATGGTCGGTTCGGCCCAGCCGAAGTATTTATCATTCGGCGTGAGGCGCACGTTGCCGTGCTCGCTCCAGGTCTTGCCGCCGTCGGCGCTCATGAGCACACCGTTTCGCGGATTGGTGAAGGCGCGGTCGAGTGGGGCCTTGTCCTTTTCGGAATCCGGACCGACGTAGTGCTGGAAGGGCATCAGGATACGGCCGTCGCGCGTAGTAATCGACGGACGAATAAAGGTGCGCTCCTTGAGGCGGCCAGGCAGCTCAGAGGGCTTGTTCCAGGTCTTGAACGAGTCGTCGCTGATCAGATACCACGAGCGCCAGTCGTTGGCCCAATGTTTCGAGTGCGTCGAGAAGAAGAGCGTCGCACGGCCGTCGCGGACGATGACTTCGGTTGGGCCTTGGCCGATGGTCTGGCCTTCGCGGGGGAAGCCGACGTCGAATGTCGCAAGCGGCGTCCAGGTCTTACCCTCGTCCGTGCTGCGGGTGATGGCGGTGTAGTTCAGGGGCGAAGGCTCGGTGTCGCCGCCGGCCAGCATGAAGTAGATCCACGAGCCGTCGGGCATCAGGCGCAGGGTCGTGTCGCAGACCATTCGGTTGGGCGTGTAGCCTTCGTACGGGATGCTGGTGCGGTCCAGCTTGGCATCGATAAGGCCTTGGGCCGTCCACTTGGCGTCAGCACGGACGCCATGGCCGCCGAGTTCCGGGTGCGGGGTCTTGGTCGCCTTGTTCACGAGCGAGCGCGTGACCTTGGTCTGTTGGGCGATATCCTCCTCGGTGAACTTCGTGAGCAGGATCTCGGCATCGGTATGGCGATTCCAGTCGTAGAGGATGTGGATTGTGCCGTCCGGTGCTTGGAAGCCGTCGGGGTAGGAGACCGAGGAACGGTCGTCGAGCAGGAGGCTCGGGCCCCAGGTCTTACCGTCATCCTTCGAGATGAAAGCCATGAGGCTTGAGCGACGGGGCAGCTGGACGTCGACCGGGCCGTTCTTCACCAACAGCAGGTTGCCGGAGTTAAGTCGGCGGAGGAAGAAGCGGGCCTTGGGATTACGGATCGGTGAATCCGTCGGCGTGGTCCACGTACGACCGCCGTCGGTCGAGGTGGATTCGCTGATGCCTTTGCCAGCGCGGGCCAGCATCCAAAGTGAGCCATCTTTACGTTCCACCATCATGTGCTCGTCGAAGTCGGTGCCCGGGAAGGTCACGCCGCCGCGGCGCGTCCAGGTCTTACCTTGGTCGGAGGAGGCATAGACGTTGGCCATGCGGATGGCATCGAGGTCGCGGTGGTGGTTGCGGAAAGTGGCCACCTCCGGGAAGTCACGGTTCCAAGGGCCGATCCGATCGCGGGTCCAGAGGGAGACCGGCAGGAGCCAGTCACCGTTGGCGAGGACCGTGGGTTTGTTGAGTGTGCAGCCGTCGGCGATGCGCACCGGCGCGGACCAGGTCGGGTTCGCGTCATCCGGGTTATCGCAGCGCGTGACCCAGTCGCCTCCTCGTCCGTCGAAGTAACCCAGGCTCTGATCGAAGAAGCACCAGAGACGGCCTTGCGGGTCCGTCCAGAGGTTACCGACGAGCGTGCGGCGGTTCGGTTTGCCCGGGAGGTCGGTCGGATCGATGACCAGTCGGGGCTTAGACCAGCTCTTCCCGCCGTTGTCGGACGAGGCGAGCATTAAGAAGCCGTTGGCGCTGTCGCCGTTGCCGATCCACGCGGCCCAGAGACGCCCCTTCGGCGTCCGGTCGAGGCCGATGATCATGTTGCCGGGACGATTCGCGTCGGCGTATTCCGGCCCTGGGTTCGTGTTTAGGGCCGGCGGCTCCAGCGCGAGGTCGAGCGTGGCCTGATCGAGAGCGGTCAGGCTCAGGCAAGAAGCCAGAAGGAAGAGAAGGGTTTGGTACATTTTGTTTAGTGTTAGATTTTACGTGCGAGGACACTGAGCGCCTGACGAATGACCCAGCCGTTGGACTCGAGTGCTTTGTGAGCGGTTGCTTCGTCGGTGCCGGTGAGATCCTGGACGATGCGGATGGCGCGGCCGCGCAGCTTCGAGTTCGAGGGATTCAGGTCGACCATGAGATTGCTCACGACTTTGCCCGAACGGGCGAGGGCGAGGGTCGTGATGAGGTTCAGGACGAGTTTCGTCGCCGTGCCGGCCTTGAGGCGGGTGGAGCCAGTGAGTACTTCGGGGCCGGTGTCAGGCAGGATCGCGCAGTCGAGGAGGGGATGGTCGCGATATCCAGGATTGCAGGCGACGAGGACGGTTTTGGCTCCGCGACGTCGGGCTTCGGCGAGGCAGCCCCAGATGAACGGCGCATGCCCGCTGGCCGAGATGCTGATGACGACGTCCTGGGCGGTCACCGAGCGGGAAGCGATGGAGCGGACTCCGGCGGCTTCGTCGTCCTCTGCGCCTTCGACGGCACTCCAGAGAGCGCTGCGGCCGCCGGCGATGATGCCTTGGACGAGAGAGGCGGGCGTGCGGAAGGTTGGCGGGCATTCGCTGGCGTCGAGCACGCCAAGGCGGCCGCTCGTGCCGGCGCCGCAGTAGATCAGGCGACCACCGGTAGCGAAGGCCTTCGCGACGGCCTCGACCGTCCATTCGAGATGGGCGCTTTCCGCGAGGACCTTACCTGGGAGCGTGGCATCCTCCGAGAGCATCAGCTTGATCGCGTCTGCAAGGGGCATCTCCGCGAAGCCAGCAGATTTTGGATTACGTCCTTCGGTCGGCGCGCTTGCGACGGGGCGCCAGCTGGTCGGCTTGGACTCGATTGCGTTGATGGTCTTTGGCTCAGCCTGCGTGCCAGCCTGACGGGCCATGGCGATGGCGCCCCAAGTACCGGGACGGGAGAGTCGGGTGACTTCACTGCCCGGGCGGGCGGCGAGAATCTTGGCGGTGACTTCGTCGGCGAACCATCCGTTCTTCAGGAGCGTCGAGCCGTTGAGGAGGAACTGCACCTTCTCGCCCGGCTGGGCCACGCGGGCGGCGCAATGGACCGCATCTTTGCTGAGACGCTCCGAGGCGCGGCGCAGGATGGCCACGGCGATTTCGTCCTGACGCGTGGCCGCGGCTTCGAAGACGACTTGGGCGAGCGAGGCGATCTCGGCCTTGCTGGCGGTCATCGACCATTCGATGAGCGACTCCGGGTCGTTCATCTGCAGGAAGGCGACCATGTCGGCGCCAAGGCGCGGCCAGTCGGCGTCGATGTCGGAGATCGTGACCGTCGAGCGCAGGGCGTGCACGGCGATATCGCACGCGCTACCGCGGTCGCCGATAATGTGGCCGCGGCCGCCAATCTTCACCGTATTCCCCGACCGATGCCGGCCCAGACAGCAGGAGCCCGTGCCGCTGAGCTGGAGCACTTGGGCGGCGCAATCTGTCGGCCATTCGCCGGCTTCGAGCGCCAGGATCAGGTCGTCGCCGACGGCAGAAGGGACGCCCGGCCAGGTGGTCGCCACGGCGCGGCTGAGGCGCTCGCGGTCGCTGGCGGAACGGACGCCGGCCATCCCGATGCCGATGCGGTCCGGCTGGGTCGGGAGCTGGTCGCGAATCGAGGCAAGCAGGGCGGCGAGTTCCTCGCCGTTAAGGAGCTTGAGGTTGCCCGGACCGACGGCGAAGGAGGCGAGGACGGTATCCGTGCCTTCGACCAGTAAGGCCGAGGTGCGGGTGCCGCCGCCTTCGATGCCGAGGAGTCGCATCGCTCAGCGCACTTTATAGATTTTCACGTCGTCGATCCAGACGGTCGAATTCGCGAGGAAGCTGAACCAGCGCTTCATGTCGTGGGCGTAGCCTTCGGAGCGGTGGCTCGCGATCAGCTTGCCGTCGAGGGAGAAGCGCATCTCGTCGCCCTCGGTGACCAGGGTGTATACATGCCATTCCTGATTGGCCTTCAAGGGGGTGACCTGCGACTTCTGCTTGAGCAGTGCATCAAGTACAGGGTCGGGCTTCTTCTTGGCGGCCGCATCGTCAGCCCGCTTTTTCCTGATCGCTAGGTTCATCGAGCCCGTCTTGCGATCGGAGAGCGTCACGTCGGTCTGCGAGAGGGTCGCGTAGCAAAGATGGCCGGCGTGGACGTCTTTGAGGGCTCGGTCGACGAAGCCGGTCACAAGGTTCTCGTCCTTATTGATGCCCGGGAACTTGAAGCGGACGATCACGCCGCCGTCGGCGAAGCCGGCGTCGTGATGGATGTGGGCGGCATGGGCGGCTTCCTTGGTCGCGCTGGCGATCTTCATGATTCCCGCGTCGAGGTCGGCCTGCTTCAGCTTCGGGACGCGGTCGGCCGTGGCGCTTTCCCAGCCGTTACCGATGCCCGTCAGGCCAGTGCCAGTCTCTTCGCGCTCGAAGGCGTCATGGAAAATCAGCGTGCCTTTCGTCTGCAGCCAGGTCGCGTCGTCGGCGGCGGAGAGGGGGAGGGAGAGGAGGCAGAGCAGAAAAGTTGAGCAGTTGACCAGTTGGCCAGTTGGCCAGAGGGAGCGACGAAGGGGCTGCATGGGGTGAGGGGAAGGGGTGGGGGTGGGGGGAGGGAAGATACAGTGCAAAGGTGCAAAAGTGCAAAGGTGGAAACGAGTAGGGCTAGGGCTAGGGCTGGGGCTAGTGAAAGGGTCAGAAAACAAGAAGGGCTAGGGGGTTAGCCTAGCCCTGGTTCATTTTAACTTTTGCACCTTTGCACAGGCCGCAGGCCGATTTGCACTTTTGCACCTTAGGACAGCACGTGGTGCTGTCCCTACCTCTGTCAGGCAATCAACGCCTTGACGACCTTGGTGGGTAGGACGCCTGTGAGCTTCTGGTCCAAGCCTTGATACTTGTAGGTGAAGCGTTCGTGGTCGTAGCCGAGGAGGTGGAGCACCGTGGCGTGGAAGTCGTTGATCGGGAGAGGATCCTTGACGATGTTGTAGCTGAACTCGTCGGTCTCGCCGTAGATCTGGCCGCCCTTGGCGCCGCCGCCAGCCATCCACATGGAGAAGCAGCGCGGGTGGTGGTCGCGACCGTAGTTCTCCTTGGTGAGTCCGCCTTGGCTGTAGATCGTGCGACCGAATTCGCCGCCCCAGACGATGAGTGTGTCGTCGAACATCCCGCGCTGCTTAAGGTCCTCGATAAGGGCGTGGCAGGGCTGGTCGATGTCCTTGCACTGGCTGGGCATGCGGCCGCTGACGTTGGAGTGGTGGTCCCAGTTGTTGTGGTAGATCTGGACGAAGCGCACGCCGCGTTCGACGAGACGACGGGCCATCAACACGCTGTTGGCGAAGCTGCCGCGCTTGCGGGCTTCCTCGCCGTAGAGCTTGAAGATGTGTTCCGGTTCCTTGGCGAGGTCGGTCAGTTCGGGCACCGAGGCCTGCATGCGGAAGGCCATCTCGTATTGCTTGATGCGGGTGTGGGTCTCCGGGTCGCCCACCGTCTCGTAGTTGAGGCGGTTGAGTTGGTTGATGCCGTCGATCGTCTGCTTGCGCATGTCGTCGGGCACGCCGGGCGGGTTGTTGATGAAGAGGATCGGGTCGCCCTTGCTGCGGAAGGAGACGCCGGCGTGTTCGCCTGGCAGGTAACCGCTGGACCACAGACGGCTGGAGATCGCCTGTTCCTGGTCACGATTGGTCGGGGTCGCGATGAGTACCACGAAGTTCGGCAGGTTGTTATTTTCGGAGCCGAGGCCATAGGAAGCCCAAGAGCCGAGGCAGGGACGGCCGGTGATCTGGTTGCCGGTCTGCATGGCGCAGATGGCGGGCTCGTGGTTGATCGCCTCGGTGTTGAGGGAGCGCATCCAGCAGATGTCGTCCGCGTTCTTGCCGAGGTTGGGCAGCAGGTCCGAGTTCAGCCACATCCCGCACTTCCCGTGCTGGCTGAAGTTGTACTTCGAAGGCGCGATGGGGAAGCGGGTCTGACCGCTCGTCATCGTCGTGAGCCGCTGGCCGTTGCGGATGCTTGGGGGCAGGTCCTTGTCGTACATCTCCTTCATCTGCGGCTTGTAGTCGAAGAGGTCCATCTGGGCGGGGCCGCCGACCATGTGGAGGTAGATGACGCGCTTGGCCTTGGGGAGGTGCTGCGTGCTGATCGCGCCCGGCGCCGCATGGGCGAGGGAGCGACCGAGCAGGCTGGTCAGCGCGGCGGCGCCGAGGGCGTTGGCGCCCGTGCCGAGGAAGCGGCGACGGGTCTGGAGGGTGTTCCACTCGTGGAGGATGGACATAGCGTTTATTTGTTAAGGATTTCGTCGAGGTTGAGGAGCTGGCTGCAGACCATTGTCCAGGCGGCCAGTTCGGACTTGGGGAGTTTTTCGTCGGACTTCGAATCGCCAACTCCGAGGAGCGCAGCGGCGTCGCCGGGCACGGCGACGTAATGCGCGCGCAGTTTGCCGAGGCTGTCCTTCAGAATCGCCGTCTCGGCCGGCTTCAGCGGACGGCTGAGCAGACGGAGGGCGGCGGCGTTGAGGCGGGCGACGTCGTCGCCGCCGGCCTGCAGGGTGTGCTGCGCAAGGACGCGCGAGGCTTCGACGTACTGCGGGTCGTTGAGCATCACCAGGGCCTGTAGGGGCGTGTTGGTGCGGTCGCGGCGGACGCAGGAGACTTCACGCGAGGGCGCGTTGAAGAGGTCGAGGCTCGCGGGCGGAGCCATGCGGCGCCAGTAGTTATACAGCGAGCGTCGGTAGAGATTCTCGCCTGAGTCTGGCTTGTAGACCTGGATGCCGACGCCGACGACTTCCCAGATGTTCTCTGGCTGGTAGGGTTTCGTGCCCGGGCCGCCCATGCGCGGCGAGAGTGTGTCGCTGACGGCGAGCGCCTGGTCGCGGAGCATCTCGGCATCCATGCGGAAGCGCGGGCCACGACTGAGGAGCGCGTTGTCGCGGTCCTTGTCGATCTTCTGCTGGGTGTTGATTGCGGCTTGGCGGTAGGTCGCGCTGGTGAGGAGCTGCTTGTAGAAACGTTTCACGTCCCAGCCGTGCGCACGGAAGTCGATCGCCAGCCAGTCGAGGAGCTCAGGGTGGGAGGGCAGGCTGCCCATGATGCCGAAGTCCTCGGAGGTCTTGACGAGGCCGGTGCCGAAGAGCTCCTGCCACATGCGGTTGACGGTCACGCGGGTGGTCAGCGGATTGGCATCGCTGAGAATCCACTTGGCCAGCCCGAGGCGATTGCGCGGGGCGTCGGCGGGGAGCTTGCCGAGGGCAGAGGGAATCTCGGCTGCGACGGCCTCGCCCTTCTTGTCATAGGCTCCGCGGATAAGGATGTTGGCCATGGCCTGACTATCCATCTTCTCTTCCTGCACGTGGGTCATCGGGCTGCGGCCGCGAATCATGGTCTGCTCGGCGGTCAGCTTCGCCACGGCGTTCGAGGCGAGCTTGAACGGCTCATGGCGGTTGAGGAGGAAGTGTTCGCGCAGGGCTTCCTTCTGCTGGGCGTTGGGCTTGCCGGCCAGGGACTGGCGCAGGGTGCCGAGTTTGGCGAGCGTCGTCACCTCGCTCGGGTCAAGCGCTCGGGCGTAGAGGAAGACGTCCTGGATCGATCCGTGGAAAGGCTCGCTCTGGCTGCGTTGGCCGAGGCGGGTCGGCGTCGCGGCTTTCGTATCGGTCTTGAGCTTATTAACCTCGGCGCGGGTCTCGGCGAGGACGCCGTTGACGTAGATCTTCACGCCGGCGGCCTTGCCGCTGCCGTCGTAGGTCATGAGGACGTGCTGGTAGGCTGTGTTGATGGCATTGCGCGTGGTGACCACCTTGATCGCGTCGTCGGGCCACTTGCTGATGATGTAGACGCCGAGGTTGCGGCCGGATTGGAAGAAGTTCCAGCCTTGGGCGCCCTTCGGGTCGTCCATCCGTGCGATGATCGCACCGGTGCCTTCGACCTTGTCGGCCTTGATCCAGGCGGCGGCGGAGAATGCTTGCTTGGTGCCGAAGTCGCCGGCGGCGCCGATGACGAGATGCGAACCCTTCTTAAAGACCGGTGCTGGACCGATCTTGCCGGCCTTGTTCCAGGTCACGGGCTCGCCTGCGGCGGTCGTACCGGCGGGGATGCCGTTGCCTTCGTTGAGGGCGAGCCGGGCGACGAGCGCCTTGGCGGGAATGTCCGCGTCGAGGTCGGCGGGCTTGGCCGTCGCGAACCACTGCTCGAAAAGAGGCGTGCCGAGCTTACGGGCCGCGGCGACCTGTTCGTTACCCTTGGCGATTTCGCCCGGGAGGGCGTTCCAGCGCGGACGGTCGGCGTCGGTCGGGAGGTAGAGCACCGGGCCCTTGCCGTCCTTCACGTTGCCATCGAGTCCGCCTTGGGTGGTGTTCCGGAAGAAGGCGGACATCGCGTAGAAGTCCTTCTGCGAGAACGGGTCGAATTTATGGTCGTGGCACTGGGCGCAGTTGGTGGTCAGGCCGAGATAGACCCAGCCCATCGTCTGCACGCGGTCGGCGGCGTAGTTGGCGAGGTTCTCTTCGACGATGGTGCCGCCTTCATTGGTCGTCGGGTTGCAGCGTTGGAGGCCGGTGGCGATACGCTGGTCTTCGGTCGGGTTGGGGAGCAGGTCGCCGGCGAGCTGCTCGAGCGTGAACTGATCGAACGGCTGATTGCGGTTGAACGACTTCACGACCCAGTCGCGGTAGGGCCACATCTCACGATAGGCGTCGAAGTGCAGGCCGTGCGAGTCGGCGTAGCGGGCGGCGTCGAGCCAGTAGCGGGCGCGGTGTTCGCCGTAGGCCGGCAGGGCCATTAGTTCGTCGATGAGTGCGGAGAGCTGCGCATCGCTGAGGCGGCTGCTGTCCTTGGGCAGGTGCTTGGTCAGAACGGCAGGCGAGGGCGGAAGGCCGGTGACGTCGAGGCTGACGCGGCGGATGAGCGTGGCGGCGTCGGCTTCGGGTGCAGGCTTCAGGCCGGTGACGTCGAGCTTGGCTCGGACATAGCGATCGATGGGGTTCTTGGCCCAGCTGTCATCGGAAGTCTTCGGCAGCGGCGCCTTCTGCGGTGCGACGAGGGACCAGTGCGGCTGCCACGGGGCGCCTTGTTCGATCCAGCGACGGACGAGGGCGATCTGGTCCGGCAGCAGCTTCTTATGCGTCTCGGGCGGAGGCATGATCTCATCCTCGTCCTTGGAGAGCATGCGCTGGAAGAGGGTGCTCTTGTCCGGCTGGCCCTTGATGACAGTCGGCGGCTCTTCATGGCCTCTCTTATCGATGCGTGGCGCGAAGAAGCCCGCTTCGGTATCGAGACGCAGGCCGACCTTACGGGTGCCAGGATCCGGGCCGTGGCAGTGGAAGCAGTTTTCGGCGACGATCGGGCGGATGTCGCGGTTGAACTCGACTTTCTCTTCGGCCGCGTAGGAAGCGGTTACGAGGAAGGGCAGGAGCGCCAAAAGGGGCTTACGCATGGGGAAGGGGTGTCTTGAATAAAAGAGGTTAATGGCAGAGGGGAAGCCGGATTCGGCCTTTATCCATGTAAGAGTAGGGGCTAGGGCGGGTTGTTCCCCTCCTAGGTATTAAATACCACCCAACTGACGGACGGATTAGCTCAGAACTCCCAGCGACGGGGCGCGCCTTGAGCGGGGGTCAGGACAATGTCATCGAGGTCGACCGACGCGGAACCGGTCGGCAGAAAGAGACGGAGGATACTGGCGGCTTGCTTGGGTTCTAGTTCTACGCTGATCGTCTGCCAGACGGCTTCACCGGAGGTCCGGTAGGGCACGGAGAGCATTTCGGCACCGCCCGCGGCGCCCAGGAGGGCGATGCGTCCTTCGCCGGCCTGTGGGGCGCGGAGCTTGAAGGTGAGCTTGGCCTTGCCGGCGGTCAGACCAGCGCCGACGCCGAGGAAGGAGTCAGCCCCCTTGGACTCGATGTGCAGGGCGCCTTCGATGACCGCAGCCTTGCCGGCGCGGTTCTTCCAGCCGCCGGGGAGATCGTCCGGTGCGAGGGCCTTCTTCGGTGCGGCCGCCTTGGGGAGGATTTTTCCGAAGTTGGGATTTAGCTTCGGAATCACCGCTTCGGTGTCCTTGAGGAAGTCGGTGATCAGTCCGTTGAGTTCCT
>CAIVYX010000115.1 GCA_903910245.1 uncultured Opitutia bacterium
AACCTCGACGGCATCGAACTCAAGGCCAAGCACGCCTACGTCGCCACCGAGAAGGCCCGCAGCTGGCTCGCCGGCACCAAAAGCGCCGACGTGAAGAATCTCACGATCAACGGCACCAAGGTCGAAGCCAAGAAGTGATGCGCGTCCTAGGCCTCCTCCTCTTCGCCGTCGCGGCTCATGCCGCGGACAAGCCGAACATCATCCTGATTTATTCGGACGACCACGGCTGGGCGGACCTCGGCGTCCAGGGTTCGGACAAAGACATCCGTACGCCGAACCTCGACGCACTGGCCCGCGACGGCGTGCGCTTCACGCGCGGCTACGTCTCCGCTCCGCAATGCGTGCCGTCTCGCGCCGGCGTCCTCACCGGACGCTACCAACAACGTTTCGGGGTCGAGGACAATAACAAGGGACCCCTCCCGCTCGAGCAGCTGACCATCGCCGAACGCCTCAAGGCCGCCGGCTATGTCACCGGCCAGGTCGGCAAGTGGCACCTCGACTTGGTCGGCGGCGCGAAAGGCGAGAAGGCACTGCGCTCCTCCAAGGAATTCATGCCGCACGCGCAAGGCTTCGATGAATACTTCCGTGGTGAAATGCTGCGATACCTCGCCTCGCACGACCTGCAGGGTAAACCCTTCGCGGACGCTCCGCATGTCGTCGCCGACAGCCGCTTCCGTGTGGTCGTGCAGACCGAAGCCGCCCTGTCCTTCCTGGACCGGCGCACCGCGAAGCCCGAGCAGCCGTTCTTCCTCTACCTTGCGTACTACGCTCCGCACGTCCCGCTCGAATCCCCTGAGCCGTGGTTCTCGAAGACGCCCGCCCACCTGCCCAAGGAACGCCGGCAGGCCTTGGCGATGATGGCTGCGATGGACGAAGGCATCGGCCAGCTACGCGCTAAGCTCGAGGTGATGGGCCAGGAGAAGAATACGCTCATCTTCTTCATCGGCGACAACGGCGCGCCCTTGGGCAAGAACTGGGACGGCTCGCTCAACACGCCGCTCGTCGGCGAGAAAGGCATGCTCACCGAAGGCAGCATCCGCACACCCTTCGTCGCGGCATGGCCGGGCCACCTGCCTGCCGGGCAGGTCTACGACAAGCCCGTCATCAGCCTAGACGTCGCCGCCACGGCGGTCGCACTCGCCGGACTGCCCGCGGACCCTGTGCTCGACGGCACGGACCTCATCCCATTCCTCTCTGGCAATAATCAAGGCGCGCCGCACGAACGCCTCTTCTGGCGATGGGGCTCGCAGGCCGCAGTGCTGGAGCATCCATGGAAACTCATCCGCCTCGGTGACCGCGAACAACTCCTCTTCAATGTCTCCCAGCCCGACGGAGAGAACGTGAAGAAGAATAGGCTCACCGCTCAGCCCGAGATTGCGGCCCGCCTGGCCAAAGCACTCAAGGACTGGAGCGAGACGCTGACGCCGCCTGGCCTGCCGACTTCAATCGACAGGCATCATGAGGCCCTCTTCGCTGAGCACGGTGTGATTCCACCCCTGCCCGTCGCCCCTAAGTCCAAGACAGAGTCTCCTGGCTCAATCCAAGGCTGGTTCGCCCGCAACGGCAGTATCGCGGCCAAGGATGGCGCACTGCTCATCACCGCCGATCCTAAGGCTGCCAAGAACGCCAAGCCCTTCCTCGCCAAGACGGGCCTCACCCTAAACGGACCGGTGACTGCCGTGTTCAATGCCGACGCCAAGGTTGCGACCAACGCCTCGCTCAGTTGGCGCACCAAGGACCAGCCCGACTTCCTGCCCGCCAACCTTGTCCGCTTCAGCATCCCTGCCGGCACCTCCGAGCAGACCATCGCCCTACCCGTCGACGGCCAAGCCATTCACGTTCGCTTCAATCTCGGCGAACAGACGGACGGCCTGCGAATCCGCTCGATCGAACTGCGGCCCGCCAAAGGCACGCCGGAGCGAAGTGATTTCAGCCGCTGATTCAAATGCAGTCATATAAATAGTCTGTAAAGTCTGAGGGCGGGGAGTAGGGTTCACCCATCCCCATGAACGTGCGCGTCCTTCTAGCCTGCTTCCTCGCTCCGCTCGCGGCACTCGCCGCCGACAAGCCTAACGTCATCTTCATCCTCGCCGATGACCTGGGCGCGCATGATCTCGGCTGCTTCGGAAGCACCTTCTACGAGACCCCGAACATCGATCGCCTGGCCAATCGTGGCACGCGCTTCACGCAGGCATACGCCGCCAGCCCGCTCTGCTCGCCCACACGCTCGAGCATCCTCGTCGGCCAATACCCCGCGCGCACCGGCATCACCGCGCCGGTCTGCCATCTGCCGGCGGTGCTGCTCGAGAAAAGCCTCGGCAAGAACGAGAACGGTAAAGTCCGCGTACTCGTCGCCGATAGCGTCACCCGCCTGAAGCCGGCATACTTCACGCTCGCCGAAGCCTTCAAGGAAGCCGGCTACGCCACCGCGCATTTCGGTAAGTGGCACCTCGGCCAAAACCTTAAAGCAGGAGACACCTATGAACCGCGCGACCAAGGGTTCGACCTGGACTGGCCGCACACACCGAGCGCCCCCGGCCCCGGCAACAGCTACCTCGCCCCGTGGAAGTTCATCAAAGACCCTACCATCACGGACGAGGTCGGCGTGAACATCGAAGACCGCATGTCCAAGGAAGCCGCGAAGTATATTGCGGCCCATAAGGCTAAGCCGTTCTACCTAAACTACTGGGCCTTCTCGGTCCATGGCCCGTGGAACGCCCGGGCGGACTATGTCGAATACTTCAAGTCCAAGGCCGACCCGAAGAACCCACAGCACAACCCTCTCTACGCCGCGATGGTGAAGTCCCTCGACGACGGCGTCGGCCGACTCCTTCAGGCCGTCGACGACGCCGGTATCGCCGACAACACGATCATCGTGTTTTATTCTGACAACGGCGGGTTCGCCTACCCGCCCAGGAAGACCGACCCGGAAGGCTACGCCGACATCCCGGCCACCAGCAATCTCCCGCTCCGCAGCGGCAAGGCTTCGCTCTACGAAGGCGGCACCCGCGAACCGTTTATCTTTACCTGGCCAGGCAAGGCCAAGGCCGGCGCGACCAGCGACATCCTCTTCCAGTCCGTCGACTTCTATCCGACCCTACTCTCGTTCGTCGGCCTCAAACCACGCGACGGCCTGAAGCTCGACGGCCTCGATCAATCAAAGGCCCTCCTCGGCGGCGCTTCGTCCCGCGACCGTGTCTTCTGCCACTTCCCGCACGGCAACGCCACGCGTGACTCCGTCATGGACGGTTTCTACGCCGGCACCTACG
>CAIVYX010000116.1 GCA_903910245.1 uncultured Opitutia bacterium
CGGAAAATGCTGTCAACTTCTCACGCAACTCAACTGCAGACCACGGACCGTTTTTAGGCGATGCAGGCTCGTCTCCGATTAACATATGAGTCGTGTTTTGGTTTTCATCGGGATACGAGCCGACACTATCGACGTAGATCCTAGCTTTGCTACGCTTTATTCAGGCGCGCATGTTCTGATTTTCGGCAATTGGTAGGGGGCAGATTCTCAGCGCTTCGCCGGCAGCCACTGCACGGAGTCGACTATCACGTGGCCGTCGGTACCGGCGTTGGAAATCTCAACCCAGACATCCTTGCCGGCGACGAACTCGAAGGTGCCGACGACGTGGAAGAGGCCGTCGACGGCGGGCTTGAGCTTCTGGTTCACGAGGACCTTGGCTTCGCCGTTGGCATGGCGGATCGTGACCGGGACGTTCGTGGCGCGGTTACCATTGATGCTGTAGGAGACTGCGACGCGGTAAGTGCCGGCCGCGGGCAGGGTAGGGGTGAAGCGTGCGGTCATGGCACCTTTCTCGGCGTTGCCATCGTGGCGATAGCCATCGCCGACATAGCCAGGGCTCGTGTGACCGGTTGAATCGAAGCCTTTGAGCGCGGCCGCGGTGTCATCGATCACGATGCCCGGCAGTTTTGCCTTGTCGACGCCGTGACCGGCTGCGGCGGTCGTCACGAAGTCGAGCATCTGGCCGTTGGCGAGGAGTCGTTCCTTGAGAGCGCCGTAATCGACGGCCTGCACGGAGGTATTGCCTTCGATGGCGAGGCCGGCGGCGGTGGCGGCAGACTGACCCATGACCATGAAGACGGGCTCCATGCGGATGGATCCGTAGGCGATGTGGCTGGCGCTCAGGCAGACCGGCACAAGCAGGTTGGTGCATTCGGAGGCGCGCGGGCGGATGCTCCGGTAGCTGACAGGGTAGGGTTTGCTACCGACTTGGATGTCGCCCTCGTTGCGCACGAAGCCTTCCTTGGTCACGAAGCGCTGGATGTGGTGCGAGTCCATCTGGTAGGCGCCCATGCCGACGGAGTCCTCGATGACTTCTACGCGGCGGCAGTTCTTCTCAGACATCACGTAGTCGGCGATCATGCGGCGGGCTTCGCGGACGTAGAGCTGGCGTGGCCAGTTGCCGTTGTCGTTGAACTCATCCTTCGCGAGGCCGAGCTTCTGGAAGGCCAGGCGCATCTTCTCGGGCACGCGCGGGTGATAAGCGTAGGTCCACATCAGGCCCTTCTGCCAGTCTTCGTGGGCCTGCCAGATCTTGGCGCGGGTGGCGTAATCGGCATCAGCGTAATCCCAATTCTGGCCGATGAAGTCGGTGCTGATCGCGAAGTTATTGTTCGTATCCGTCTTGCGGTTGGGCATCGGAGTCGGGGCCCAGGAATTGCGGTCTTCGCCGGCCTCGACGTTGCGGAGGGCGAGTTCGTACCAGCGTTCGTCGTAATTGGCCGGTTTCTCCCAGTCGCGACGGTTCTCCGGCACGTCCGTCGTGCACATGCGGAAGTTGTAGGCCTGGATTTTGCGATCGCCGGAGCCGTCGGGTCCAGGGATCTCCTTCTCGATGCCGGGCAGCAGGCCGCTGGTGGGGTCGCCTTTCTTGACGTAAGGGTCGACCTCGACCTTGAACTGGTGGGAGCGCGCGTGGCCGACCTGCACGCCGTTGAGCGTCTCACCGTAGGTGGCGTTGGCTTCGCGGCCGACGTGGTAGCTGACGCCGGCCTTGGCCATCAGGTCTCCTTCGTAGGTCGCGTCGATGAACATCTTGCCCGTGAACTCGCGTCCGCTCTCCATGACGATCTTCACGATGCGCGTGCCGTCCTTGACCACGCCCTTCTTGAGGTCGAGACGTTCGCCAAAGACGACCGTCACCTTGTCGCCGGCTGCCTTGAGCATCCGGTCGTAGATGGCGGAGGCCACGTGGGGCTCGAAGGTCCACATGGTGCCCTCGTCGGCGGCATTGCCGTGAGGTCGCTTGGAGAAGTAGGCCTCACGGGTCTGATGGACCCACTTCTTCTCGTCCGCGTAATGCGAACCGATGGCCGTGTAGAATTCGCGGGAGATCCCGCCGATTGCCTTCTTGTTGCCGATGTCGGTAGCGCCGAGGCCGCCGGTGGTCAGGCCGCCGAGGAACTTGGTCGGCTCGATGAGTACGGCCGTGCGGCCTTCGCGGGCCGCCTGGATGGCTGCGGTGATGCCGCCGGAGGTGCCGCCGTAGATGACGATATCCTGGGCGGCGAGGGCGGCGGTCAGGCCGAGGAGGGACAGCAGCAGGGTGCGCATGGGGATGCGTTGATGTCAGCAGGTCCCGTTGGCCCTGCAACCCCGTTCCGAGGCTTAGCGAGCTAACGCTGGCTTAAGCAAGGGTGCTAGGCGCTGGGCATACACCTCGTAGCCGGCCAAGGATAGGTGGATCTTGTCGGACGTGAAAAGGCCTGGGTTGATCGTGCCGTCTTCGTTGAGGAAGTCCTTCGTCAGATCGAGCACGTGAACCTTCGGATCAGCTCCAAGGTTCAGTTTGTCGATCTCCGCGTTGGTCAACCGGATGTCCTCGTAGAAGCGGACCTTGGGTGCGTGGCAGGGTAGGATCTTCGCGACGACCACAAGGGCCTCGGGGAATTTCTCGCGGAGGTTGGCGAGGCAGGCCTTCACGCCTTGGGCGGCGGCGGCAACGCCGGTCTCGGGCGAGAAGAACATGTTGTTGTTGCCGATCATGAGCACGACCGCACGCGGCTTGAGTCCATCGACACCGCCGTGGTCGAGGCGCCAGAGCACGTTCTGCGCTTTGTCGCCCCCGATACCGATGTTGATGGTCTTCGCTTCAGGGAAGGCCTTGAGCCAAGCGGCATTGAGCACGCCCTTGTCGAGCGGGCTGCCCCACTGCTGGGTGATTGAGTCACCGACGAGCAGCACGTCGCATGGGCCGGCGTTCTTCTGGACGTAAGCGACCAGCTTAGCGTGCGTGTCGACCCAGCTGGTGCCGCCCCAGGAGCCGGCGGTAGGGACGGCAGGCCAGAGCTGCGGGAGGTGCTTGTTCACCTCGCGGCCTGGCCGGCGTTCGAACTCTGGTTTGGCGATGAAGGCTTTCTCTTCGGCCGTGAGCGGCCAACCCGTCGGCTGGGGGTCCGCCGGCTTGTGGGCGTATTCAAGGGCCAGGAGCGGAGCGGCCAGAAGCAAGATCAATGCGTAGAGCATGGGGAAAGGTCTCAGCGCGCCTGATAGCCCTGCCAGAGCCATTCGAGGGCGGAGGGCAGGAGCTGCGAGCGGGCGTTGCCGATGCCGTGGCCGGAATCTTGGCAGAAGTAATACTGGTAGGGGTAGCCCTTGGCCTTGAGGACCTTGGCCATGCGGTGGTTGGCTTCGACCCAGTCATGCATGCCGTCGCGCATGACGTTGGGGTTGTAGTTGTCGCGGTCGCCGACGGCCATGTAGAGGCGGATGGGCTTACGCTCGCTCTGCGGGATGAGGGTGTCGTGGAAATCCCA
>CAIVYX010000117.1 GCA_903910245.1 uncultured Opitutia bacterium
AGGCTCGTCTCCAGCCAGGAGTCGTAGTTGGGGTAGAGCTTCTTGTCGGGCGGGAACATGCCCACGCGATGCAACTGGAGCCATTGGCGGGCGAAGTCCTCGACGAAGCGGTCGCTCCGCTGGTCGGAGAGGAGCCGGTCTACATGCCTCCGCAGGTCGTCGCCCTTCAGGGCGCCGACCTTGGCGGATTCGAAGAGCAGCGCGTCAGGGGTCGAGCTCCACAGGAAGTAGGACAGGCGCGAGGCGAGTTCCGCGTCCGTGACTTTTTCGCGTGGGGTCGGGTCCCCCTCTACCAGGTAGATGAAGTGTCGGGAGGTGAGCACGCCCTGGAGGGCGGCGCGGTAGGCTTCGGCGGTCTTTTCGCCCGCGGCGCGTTCCGAAGCGTAGGTCTTCAGGTATTGGGAGAGCTCTTCGTCGCGGACCGGACGTCGCCAGGCGCGTTCGGCGAACTGGCGGAGATGACGGGCGACGACCTCAGGGGAGGCGTCGTCGCTCGGGAAGACGCCTTCGCGGCGGGCGGACTCTTCCTTCGTCACGAGCGGACCTTCCCATTCGATCCAGTCGACGAGCACCGTGGAGAAGATGCCGTTGCCCTTGTCGTCGAACATCTGCGGGGCGTTCGTGTTCAGGAGCTGACGTTCGCTGCTATGGGTGAACAGGTAGGTCCGGCTGCCGAGCACGTTACGGAACGCCGCGCCGCTGCGACGGTCGACGCCTTCGGTGGCCACCACGCTGAAGTGCAGCGTCGCGGGCATGTCGAGGTAGACGTCGAACTCGTAGACCTTCGGGCTGTCCTCCGTCGCGTTGATGTCGAACTCGATGAGGCTGGCGACGGTCTCTTCGCCGGTGGACTTGCCGATGCTCAGGTGCGCCGGCTGGCCGCCGGGCGGACGGATCCCGCTGGCCTTGAGGCGCAGGCGGTAGAGGCCGCTGTGTTCGGGGCCGACCTTGCCGAACCATTGCGGCGAAAGCGCGGTCTCGACGCGGCCCGGGAAGAGCAATTGGCGCAGCGGGCGCTTGATGCCGAAGCGATCAAGGGCCTCCTGGGCCGTCTTCATGTCGCCGTAATGCATCTCGGCCGCGGTCTTGCGGACCTTGCGGGGTTCGCCTGCCTTCGCCGGGAAGGCGCGCTCGAGCACCGTGTCGGCGGCACGGTAATAGCGATCCACGTGCGAGGGCGAAAGTGAGAGCTGTGAGCCGATGCGTTCGAAGCCGTGCCAGAGGGAATCTTCGTTCAGTCCGCCGGGCGCCGCCGGATTGTACCGAGCGCCGAGCAGGTCATAGACGGTGTTCTGATATTCTTTGCGGCTCAGGCGATAATGGGATACCGGCGGACGCGCCGCCATGCGGGCGGCTTTGCCTTCCTTGAGTCGGGCGTCGAGGTCCGCGACGAAGGCGGCGATCTCGGCCTGCGTCGGCTTGGGCTCCTTGTCCTTCTTTGGGGGCATCTCGCCGGAGTTGACCTGCTCCATCGCCTCCGCCCAGTGATGGGTGTCAGCCCCTAGTTTGAAATCACGCGAGAGCTTATCGAAGCGCAGGTCGCCTTTTTCCTTATCGGGTCCGTGGCAGCGAGCGCAGTGCTTCTGGATGAACGCGTCGTAGGGTTCCGCGGCGGGCAGAATACCAATGAAGCCGAAGACGAGTATCAAAGGTGCGAGTGTCCGCGGGAGTTGACCGAGGTAAGACATTTTACAGGGTAAAAGAATGGATGGCGCCTAGGGAGGGGCGCATGGGTATTAATGGGAGCGAGCCCAGCAGGGTCAAGTGCCTGCCTATTCGACGAATATCAGCGCATTACTATTCAGCAGGGCTCGGCAGAAGGCGGGTTTGCCGTGCTGGGCGATGAGTTTCTCGGCGGCGGCGCGCTCGGTGGACGTCGGCGGTCGTTGCAGGGCGAACGAATAGGCCTG
>CAIVYX010000118.1 GCA_903910245.1 uncultured Opitutia bacterium
GAGATAGCTTCAGGTGACTGGAGTTCAGACGTGTGCTCTTCCGATCTCCAACCCCAACCCCAACCCCACCCCCAACCCCTACCCCTTCACTCACTTTTGCACTTTTGCACAGGAGCCCCGCTCCGATTTGCACCTTTGCACGGCTATAGCCCTCGCCCCACGCCTCCCATGTCAACGTGTCAACTTGTCAACCGGCCAGCTAACGCTGCCTCCGTCCCTCTCTTGTGTCTCGCGGCGCTCCCCGCCGCTTGGTTCGGCACCTTCTCTCTCCTCACTTCCCACAACCCTCTCACCCGCGCCATCACCCTCGGCAGCGACCTCGCGAAAGAACAGGCCCTGAAGGCGATTCCTCAGGAGTGGATGGGGTGGTTAGCTCAGCCCGTCATCCAGTTAATTAACCAGTACGTAGGACCCTATGCGCTCATCGGAGAAGCCTTCATGGGGACCTGGGCGATCCTCCTCGCGCTCATCCTCCCCGCGTCGTTCCTCCTCCTCGGCTTCATCATCGTCCACGGCGTCCTCCTGCTCGGAGGAGCGCCGGGCGGATGGAAAGGCACCGCGCGCGCGTTCCTCGTCAATCACGCCAGCGCCGACCTCGCCACCCTCGCATGGGCCAGCCTCCTCCTCGCACTCAAGCTCAGCCTCCTCACCAAGTGCAGTCTCCTTCTCGCGGGGCTTCTCCTCATCCGCCTCATCGCGCACACCTGGCTCCTCATCTCCCTCACCCGCGCCCACTCCCTCGGCGCCCTCCGGATCATCTTCCTCGGCCTCCCCGCGCTATTCTTCGGCCTCGGCCTCTCCATCCTCCTCACCTTCGCCACCTGGACCTGGCTCGTCGCCGACCTCGCCCTCGCCGCCCTGAGGTAGGGATGCGATGACATCGCATCCGCTTGTCTCTGTTTCCCTTCGGTCGCGACACCGTCGCGCCCCTACCTCCGTGGGTACAAAAAAGCCGGGGACCAGGGGATTTACCCCCCAGCCCCCGGCCTAAGCGCCTATCGACGTGCTGGCCTGCCACCTCGCGTCTCCGCTGCGCTACGCCTTCCTCGCCGGCACCCGATACAGCGCCACGAAGTGGAGCGCCTGATTCTGGCGATCGACGTAGTAATCCGCCGCCAGCCCTTCCGTGCCATCCTGGTGGGCGACCTCCATACTTTCCGTCACGCGGACCGGTAGGCCTCGGTAGATGGTGGTGTAGGGCTTTTCGAGCGTGCAGGCTTTCTTGCCCATCGGGTTCATGTCTCGCTGTTGCGCGATATCGTCGCTCGGAATCACCCGCCCCAGCAGCTTGAACTCATCATTCCGGCGACTGAGGACTCGTTCCGCATGATCGAGGGTGGCCATGATCAGCTGCTTGATGAGGTCATGGCTCGGGATGACATGGCCGCCGCACAACTGGTTGATGGGGCAGGTGCCCAGCAGGCTCTTCGGCGGCGTGCTGCGGAAGTTATGGCTGAACGTCGTCTGCAGGACCTCGCGATACGCCGCGCGCAGCATGCCTCGCTCCACCGCTTGAATCCGGAACATCAGGGCGAAGGCCCGCTCGTTTTCCTCCGCATTGCCGACCGTGACGGCCAGGCCTTCGTCGTAGAGGAAGTTATGTAGGCGCTCCTCGCGGCTTTCGAACTCCGGGTTAATCATGTCCTGTATCGCCTTCTCGGCGTCTTCCACGGAGGTCGCGTAGATCTGCTCCAAGACCGTTTCCGGGATCGGCTCGCCTTGCGCGAAGAGCAACGGGACCTTGGCGTCCGCGTGAGCAATGACCATCCGCTGGCCGGGCTTCTGGGCCTTGCTCAGTTCGGTTAACCGGTGACGCGGCACGGAGTAGGGATACGTCCCGCTCCCGAAGTGGGTGTGGAACTTGCTGGAGAAGCGCAGCTTCTTAAGCTCCGCCGCCTGGAGTTCGTCGGGGTCGCCATCTTCGGTGGAACACCAGTATCCGGCGGTTAGTTCGCTACGGGCCATCTGGGTTTCCATGACGACCTTATACAGGAGGTCGCCCGCCGGGAGGTCTGCCGTTGCTTTCTTGTTATCATGGGCGAGCTCGCCGAGCGCCTCAAACACCTTGGCGAGCTGGGGGGCCATCGTCTTGTTCGCGATACCTGCGACCATCGCGTAGTAGTGCTGATGCGACGCTCCGATGCAGATGAGCGCTTCGCCGCCCTCGAAGCCGCGCCAGCGGATGACCTGGGGGACGAGGTCCTGGCGGCCGTAGATGTTCCAGTCATGGCCGGACACCCCGCAGTCGCCGTTGCCGGCTTGGAGCAGAGCGGGGTCGTAGCCGAACAGGTCGGCGAAGACCTGGTAGATCGGCGTCACCGATAGGGCGAGGTCCGCCTCCTTGGCGCCGGTCAGGCGATCGCGGTGCCCGACGTTGCCGCGGAGAGGCTCGTCCTCGGGCGGCAGGTCGATGGGCATCTTCGTGAGGAAGCCTCGGTAGGGCACGAAGCTCTTCCGGATGATTTCGGTCGGGATGGAATGGAGAGGTAGCATGGTCGTAGTGATGTTAGGTTAGGTAATACTAGGTACCCTTTGACCGCTCGCCTTAAGCCGGCTTTGTCGCAGGGATCGGACAAAAACGCCTTACACCCTCATGAATATTGGCTAAAATCACCGAACCCAATTTGTGCGACAGGCAGGACGGATCCCGGCCCGCTAGACGATTACCGTCGCACGAATCAGGCGGACTTTTCCTAAGCCTCAGTCCGCCAACGCTTCAGTGGTCGCACTTCTCAGGCGGCACCGCGCACGGTTCCTGAGCGTAGCTCCGCGATGAGCGCCCCGCACATCTTGTGATCTGCGCCCTCCGACAACGCAGACCAGTTAGAGCCGCCGTCGACCTGCCCGGGCTCCAGGCCGTTCTCCAATGCTTCCTGTTCCGCGGCTTCGGCGGCCGCGATCTGCCCGCCGCGTGCTTTGGCGAGTTTGGTAAGCAGGGCGGCCACGTCCTGTTTACGTCGAGCGAACTCCTTTAGCCCCGCTTCGATTGCGGCTTTTTCCTTCACGATGTCAAAGTAGATGCCGTAGTTGCGCTGGGTGATGAAGTCCACCGTCTGGAGGTCCGCCTCGCCTCGCTTGCCATCGTCCGCCTGACCGAGGAGTACGACCAGCTCGGGGAAGAAGTGGACCGGGCCTTCGGAGTCCAGGCCGTCGCCACCCTGGTCATGGAGCTCTAGCGCCGTCATGTAATGCGTGAGTGCCCTGGACTTCGCTCCTGTGTTGCCTGCCTGCCATTCCTGCCAGGCGATGCGACCCCGGAACTGGTGGACTAGGGCGAGGCGGGACCTGGGGGTCTTTGCGTAGAGATCGACGAGTTTGGTCTGGAAATCCAGCACCACGCCAGAGCGCGTGTAGCGAGGGTTCGTTGCGAAGCCGGCCGCATATCGAACGCAGGTGGTCATCCAGTCGGGTTGATGGCTTAGCATCACTCCGGCGCGTAGCAGCAGGACCAGCGTGCGGGCGGAGGCGGCATCTTCGTTTGCTAAGCCGTGCTTGGCGTGGCAGGCACGGGCCATCCAGAAAGCTGCACCACAGGCCTCGATGCCCGCGGCCTCGCGGTCAGGGGCGTCGGCCTGCTCGCAGGCGAAGGGCTGCTTGACCGCATCGTCCAGCCGATGCTCGGTCCGGAGGCGAAAGTCTTGGATACCTTCACCCATCGCGGCCGAGAATAGCACAAGGCGCTCCCGGATGAACGCCGCGTTACCGGCCGCTTGGGCGACCGCTCGGGCCCGTTCCGACCCTGCCAAGGTAGAGATATAGAGCCCGCCGAGTTCTTGCCAGAGTAGCGTATCTAGGTCGCCCAGCGGGAGCCGGAAGCGATTGGCGAGAGCGCTGCGCAGTTCAGTGATGTCGGCCGAGGCGAGTGGGCAGGGGGCCTTGCCCGCAAAGAGTTTCAGCCAGGCTTCGACCAAGCGGAGCGAGTCGAAACGGACCTTACGGTGGGCTTCGCCACCGAGGCTGACCTCGGTCGAGCTCGGGACCTGAGTGTCGAGCAGGCGATCAACCAGTTTGGTTTGGGTGGTCGCGCGGAGCTCTTCGGGCAGTTCGTAGAGGCGAATCATCAGGCTCCAGGCAAGGGCCGGGATCACTGCC
>CAIVYX010000119.1 GCA_903910245.1 uncultured Opitutia bacterium
ACCCAGAGTGCGTTGCTCTTAAAGCGGTAGAGGACCTCCATCGCCGTGGCGCCGTAGGTATAGCCCAGCCACATCAGCGGAGGCGTCCAGATGAGGGCCGCCACCAGGAGCAGCAGGCCGAGGCGAACCGCATTCAGCTTCATGATCCCCGCGGACACGAAGGTGGGCACGCGGCTAGCGGGGACGAAGCGCGAGCTGACCACGACAAGCATGCCTTTCGGCGTCGAGAACCAGCCCGCCCATTGGTTCACCTTGTGTTCCTTGATGAACCATTTCAACGGCGCCTTCCGGATAGCTTTATGGCCGAGGAAGCGACCAATCGAATAGAGCACAGTGTCACCGATGAAGATACCCGCCGTGCAGGCCGCCGCGGCGGACCAGAAGTCGATGATGCCAACGGAGACCATCAAACCCGAGGCGAGGCAGGTCGGATCTTCGGCGACGAAGGTGCAGAGTAAGATGACAAGGAGCAGAATCCAGTAACGCATGCCGCTGGCATGCGGGATCGGGGGATATTCCTTGGCCGGCGACTTCAGGTGCGGAACGGAATCCACAGGGATCTCCGCGTAGAAACCTTTGATTTTACCGACCGCCTCGGAAGTCGCGTCGAAGGCCGCGTCGCGTCCGCCCGGCAAGATTTCCAGCTTAGCCTGCGGCGCGAGCTTGGCGGTGTACTTGGCGGCCTCAACCGGTGTCAGCCAATCGGCGTCGCCATGGATGAGCAGGAGGGGCTTCGTCCACTGGCTGAGGATCTTCTTCGAATCTGACAGGTCGGTATCGAAGACGGTCTGAGCGTAGTTACGGTCAAGCGGGAACAGGTCGACGGCGCCAAAGGAAGGCGTCAAGCGGGTGAAGACCCAGAAGCCAGCGCTCTGGAAGCCGTAGACGATTTTGTTGACGAGCGGATTGCCCATCAACTCGAACTCCTGCGCCCCCGGCGAGGAAATGAGCGTCATCGAACGAACGCGATTCGGATGAGCCGAGGCGAGTTCGAGCGCGGCGACACCGCCGTAGCCCTGACCAACCACGTGATATTGCTTGATGCCGTAGCGCTCGACGAGGGCGGCGACGACCTCAGCGTTGGCTTCCATTGAATGATTCGGAACGTTGCCAGGCGTACTGCGGAAGCCCGGTAAGAACGGTTCAATAACGGAGATTTCCGGATTGCGAGCAAGCTCCTCGCAGAACTGCGAGCCGCGGGCGTCCCACGGGATACGATGCAGGTAGATGACGACGTGTTTACGGAAGCGAGGCTGGACGAAATTCTGAGCCTCCTCCGCGCCGAGGACGCCATGAAGGCGGGCGCGGATGGGAATTTCGAAATTCAGCTGCTTGACCTTGTCACCTACGAGATCGAAAGCCGGGACGCGGATCGGCTCGCCATCGGCGATCGTCTCGATGGAGCTAAAGAAGGGGAAGGCCGCCGACAAGGCCAGCAGCACGAGATAGAGGGAAACTAGCCACCATCGCCCCGGGACTCGCCCGAGGTTACGCTTTCGCTCGGCTGAGGCAGGCATCGGGCCTTCATCAAAGGTCGTCAGGCCCTAGGAGCAAGACGGGAAGGGTAAATACCGCTCGATTGGCCGATTTATGGCTTCCGTAGCGGGGCCAACCCCTCTTGTCTTGGCCAACGTGCAACCCACCGGAAAGGAACTCCCAGGCCTCAGGGTCACCATCGACAAGGTGGTCCACCATCGGGATGTGAACTTCCCCCCCGAAACCCCGCACGCGTTCGTCTACTTCCTGACCATCAGCAACCTCTCTCAGGAGAC
>CAIVYX010000120.1 GCA_903910245.1 uncultured Opitutia bacterium
CCCCAGAGTCCCGTAGCTAGGACTCTGGACTTATTTGTCCCGGAAACGGAAAAACAGGCCGCACCACTCGTGCGGCCTGTTTCGTGTTGCCGTGCCCAAGACCGGACTCGAACCGGTAAGCCTTTCGGCGGCAGATTTTAAGTCTGATGTGTATACCGTTCCACCACTTGGGCCGACGGCTCCAAAAGTGCGGACGCGCCCTCAATTGGCAACCCGGGAAAGCGGGGCTGATTCGCCTTCGCCTTGCCCTCCGGACCAAACCCGGCTTCCTTCCGCCTATGGATCGCTTAGCCCAGACGTTCGCCCGCTGTAAAGCCGAAGGCCGCCCGGCCTTCGTTAGCTACGTCTGCGCCGGCGACCCCGACGTCGAGACGTCCAAGGCCATCATCCTCTCCCTGGCCAAGAACGGCGCCGACGTCCTCGAAGTGGGCGTGCCTTTCTCCGACCCACTCGCCGACGGCCTGACGAACCAGCTCGCGGCCCAGCGTGCCCTCGAAGGCGGCATGACCTACGACGGCCTGCTCGATGTGCTTCGCGCCGTGCGCGCCGGCACGGACAAGCCGATCGTGCTCTATTGCTATTATAACCTGCTGTTCTCGTTCGGCCTGGACAGCTATTGCGCCAAGGTCCGCGAAGCCGGCGCCGACGGCCTGCTCGTCCTCGACTGCCCGCCTGAAGAAGCCGACGAGCTGATCGCGGCCTCGAAGAAACACAGCCTCGCCAATGTCTTCATTGTGGCCCCGACCACGCCGCCCGCACGCATCGGCCTCATCGCCAAGCACGCCTCGGGCTTCATCTACTACGTCTCGCGCGAAGGCGTGACCGGCGAGCGCTCTGAACTGGCCGCCAATCTTTCGTCCGCTGTCGCCGAGATCCGTAAGCACACTTCCCTGCCCATCTGCGTCGGCTTCGGCGTCTCCACCGCCGCCCACGTCCAGGCCATCGCTAAGGTCGCGGACGGCGTGGTCGTCGGCAGCGCGCTCGTCAACGTCGTCGCCGCCCATAAGGACAAGAAGGGCGAAGCCGCCGCCGCCATCGGTGCGAAGGTGCGGGAACTGCTGGCTAAGTAAACAAACAGAAGGGACAGGGGCAGGGACACGGACAGGACCAGAAGGATGAGGTCACGTCAGGTATCGCCTGCCACGGACCCTATTTGTGTCCCTAAGTAATCGAAACCTGTCCCTAGCCCTGCCCCTGGCCCTGCCCCTTCCGCAAATCCCTTGACCAAGGGCCTTCTCTCCGCACTTTCCCAATGGTCCTAACCTCGTTAGGGCCACCGGAACCTCACCGCATGGCCCCACAAGACACCTGGACGAAAAAAGACCTGACCGGCATCGAGGAGATTTCCCGAGCCGAGATCGAACTGCTCTTCCGCCAAGCCGACCAGTTCCTGCCTGCGCTCGCGCCGGGTAAGGGCCTCGACCTGATGAAGGGCCGCACGGTGGTGAACCTCTTCCTCGAGCCGAGTACCCGGACCCGCACGGCCTTCGAGATCTCGGCTAAGAAGCTCGGTGCCGAAGTGGTCTCAATCAATACGACGGCCTCCTCCCTCGTGAAGGGCGAGACCCTCCGCGACACGGCGATGAATATCCGCGCGATGGGCGTCGACGCCATCGTGATGCGCCACTCCTCCGCCGGCTCGGCCCGCTACCTAGGCTCAGTCCTCGACATCTCGGTCATCAACGCCGGCGACGGCGCCCACGAACATCCGACGCAGGCCCTGCTCGACGCCTTCACGCTCCGGCAGCGCTTCGGCAAGGTCGAAGGCCTCAAGGTCACGATCCTCGGCGACATCCTCTTCAGCCGCGTCGCCCGCTCCAACATCCTCTGCCTCTCGAAGCTCGGCGCACAGGTCACCCTCGCCGGCCCGGCGACGCTCGTCCCGGCCTCGCTGAAGGAAGCCTTCCCGCAGGTCCGCATCGTGCACGACCTAAAGGAAGCCCTCAAGGACTGCGACGCGGTGATGCTCCTGCGCATTCAGCACGAGCGCCAGACGACCACCCACTTCCCCTCGCTCGGCGAATACACCTCGCAGTTCGGCCTCAACGCCGAACGCGCCGCCTGGCTCAAGCC
>CAIVYX010000121.1 GCA_903910245.1 uncultured Opitutia bacterium
GGGTGCTGGTCTCGGCCCACAGTTTCGCGGCGCCCATAAAATCGTCGGAGTCCATCAGGCCTTGGATCTCAGTGAGTGCGCGGTTGGCTTTCAGAATCTCGTCGGCCTTGGCGATATCGTCCGGGGAAGGCGCCGATTTGATTTCGACGACGATCGGGGGAGGCGTAGGTTCGGTCTGACGGTTCAGCTGGAACAGCGCCACGGCGCCGGCCGTGAGGATGATGACGCCGCCGATGATCCAAGCGGCCGCGTTGTTGCTGGAGGAAGTGTTGGGAGCGGCACCGGAGCGGCGCTGAGGCTGGGCGGCACCCGCTTTGGGCGAAGTCAAACCGGCGGCGGCCTGACGGGCGATATCCCCAGCGGGGGCGGGCAGAGATTTCGCGGTGGTGAAGTCGATCGTCGCTGCGGCGGCGGTCGAGTTAACGGCCCAGAGGAAGCCGTCGCTGCCCGTGGTGGTGGCGTCGGTGGTGAAGGTAGCGGCCCAGGCGGACTTGCCGAGGAGCGCGGAGGCTTCGGCGAGGAGGCGGAGGAGTCGCAGGGTTTCGGGGGGGTTGAGCAGACCGACTGCGGCGGGGCCGGAAGCGTTGATGAGCCAAGCGGCCTTGGCCCCGGTGCCGGTTTCTTCGCGCCACGTTACGGCGGGCGTCAACGGCGTCTGCGTTTCCAATTGCAGCGGGCGATCTTCGCCTTCGAGCCAGGCGGGGGCTCCGGACCATTCGGCGCGCCAGCCCTTCCAGCGTCCAGCGATGGCGGCGGGCGGCGGGAGGATGGCGGCTTCTTCGAGGGAGAAAATCAGGTGATGGGCTAGGCGGTTGTCTCGCTGCGTGTAGTCGAGTCCGCGTGCGACGAAGCGCGAGAGCACGCACCAGTTCTTGTCGCCAGCTTCGAGCATCCGGAGCGTGAACGTCGCGCCTTCGGGGCGTTCGTGGGGTGTGCCGACGGACTCGAGTAACTGGGCTAGGCGGTCCGGGATGGCGCGGTGGCGGGCGACGGTACAATAGCCGCTGCGGCCGGGCGTGAGTCCCTGCGACGCCGACGTGAAGATAAGTTGGAGGGGCATCAGCGGGCGGAGGTTTCGGACGAGGGGAACATCGCCGGTGAGGCGAGGTGCATCAGCCAATAGAGGGGCTCTTCGACATGGGCCGGCGCGAGGCGTTGCGGGTCGGGGGCGATGCGGCCCTTGTTCAAGCCGGCTGGGATCATCACCGGGGTGTGTCCGAACGAGGTGGCCGCGAAGTAACTGATCTGTTCCGCGAGCGATTCCGCCGAGGCGACGAGGCCTGGGCAGAGCGTGACGAGGACGTCGCGGACGCGGGCGGAATTACGGGCGACGGCGGCAAGGTCGAGGGCGCCGGATTTGATTACTGGTTCGAGCGGGGAACTCAGGAGCTTCTCCCAAGTGTCGCATTTGCCGACGACGAAGGCGAGGGGGGTCTTGATGCGTTCATCTTGCGCGAGTCCAAGGACGCGTTTCATGCGGGTCTCCATTTCGGACAGGATGCTATCCTGCTGGTCGACGCGCCCCTTGAGGGTGAGTTGCGGATCCTCGCCGCCGACGAGCTTCGACTTGAAGCGCGCGTTGGCGGTGGGGTCAAAGAGGAAGATCAGCCCGCTCGAGGTTGCGACGTGCATTGCGCCGGGCGAGTCATGGATATCGATGCCCGGCTCGAAGTGTTCGCCAGCGTTGTCGTAGAGGATGACCGAAGTCTCGTTGCGCTGCTGGCCCGGGCGGCTGATGGAATAGATGAAGGGACGGGGCAGGGAGACCATGCGGCCGAGGCGGGGAAGCTTCTCGTAGGTCGCGCCTTCGAGGGCCGTCTTACCGAGCAGCGCGTCTTCCGGCGTGGCCGCGGAGAAGAGCGTATTACGCATCTGGTTGAGCAGCATATTGCCGCTGGGGTCGCCATCCTTGAAGGCTAGGTTGAAGTCCTCCGGCAGGCGGTCCTGCAGGGTGCGCGTGAGCACCGCGAGGTAGTAGGACTTGCCGGCGCTGGGCGCGCCGATGAGCGAAATGATGCGGTGCGGACGGTCGAGGTAGCCGGGCGGAAGCTGGCGGCGGCAATGCGGGCAGGCGATATCGGTGCACGCGAGGCCCATCGGGTCGAGCGCCAGGCCTTGATCGTTGAAGCGGGTCGGCTGGAAACGCAGGCGCACATCGGAGCCGAGGATTGGGTCGCCGCGCAGGTCTTCGTGGACTGCGATACTCAGCGCGTCACCGGCGTCGAAGCGCGTCCAGCAGACCGGGCAGAGGTGGGCGCCGCGATTCTGTTCGGCGGCGAGCAGCGCTTTGCCACTCGGACGGATGGGCGCTTCTTCCTGCGGTGAGAGCAATGGGGCGATCTGCGAAAGACTGAAGCCGACTTCGAGTCCCTGTGGCGTGCACGCGAGGGTGTCGGTGGCGCGGCCGAGTTCCTGGGCGACGTCGAGGAGACGTTGCGGGGGGAATTCACCGAGCTGTTCGCCGGTCTGGGCGTCGAAGAGGACCCAGAGGTCGGTGCGAATGAAGGCGAAGTTATGCTGGTCGGACGGGGCAGCGACCAAGAGGGCGGAAGGCAGTTGGATCGTCGTGGCTTCGGAGATCTCGATTCGCTGACGGAGGGGTGCTCCATTGACGAGGGCCGAACCCTGGTCGGAGGGTTCAAGGGCGACAGCTTCACCACTTTTGACCAAGGAAAGGGATGGGTTGGCTTCATCTCCGGGCAAGGAGGAGGGAAGGCTGTCAATTAATCCCCGGGCCCCGCTGAGGCAGTCTACCCAAGAGAGGGTGGGGTTTTTCTTGCTGGAAGTGAACATCGGCTCCGAGGTGGGGTCTGAAAGAGGTTGATTAGGGAGGTAGGACTGTAAAGATATGAAAGCACGATTATAGGTCACCCCTTGACCTGTTTTCCTTTACCCCCTTAATCTTCCCTTAATGGAGACCGAAGCCGACCAGTCCTCCTTGGACCGTGCCCGCCAAGGGGATCTTTCGGCTTATAACGAACTGGTCCTGAAGTATCAGGGGCGTATCTTCGCGAAGGTCTTCTCCCTGCTGCGCAACCGCCAGGACGCCGAAGTAATCACCCAAGACACCTTCATCCGTGCCCATCGCGTGTTGGCTTCCTTCCGGGGAACGGCGACTTTTTCGACTTGGATTCATCAAATCGGAACGAATCTGGCCCGTAACCGTTACTGGTACTGGCGCCGTCGGAAGCGCGACCAGTCCATGTCCCTCGATGCCGATCTGGGCGACGATCCTGGCGCCACCCTCCATGACATCCTTTCGGACGGCGCCCAGGGGCCCGGCCACGAAGCCCAGCATAATGAATTCGTTAACAAAGTTGCCGAATGCATGGAACAATTGAAGCCGGAACACGCTCGTATCCTGACGATGCGCAACGTCCGCAATATGTCCTATGAAGAGATCGCCGAAGACCTCGGTCTCTCCATCGGTACCGTTAAAAGTCGTATCAACCGCGCCCGCGAAGCCTTGCGCGAACTCATGGGGGAGGAGTTTCGCGGATGAGTTCCTCTGAATTCGAATCCTTGGTCGCCGCTTTCCTCGAGGGTAATGCCTCCGAGCCTCAGATCGCCCGTCTGCGCGCCGCCCTCGGTCAGTCATCCGTGCTTCGCGCCCGCTTCCAGTCGCGTGTCCGCCTCCATAAGGCCCAGCTCAGTTTCCTGAGTCGTCGCGAAGAGCGCTCGATTTCCGGCGTGATGGTTTGGCTGCACGCTTTCGGTCAGCGCATGGGTCGCTCCTTTGCTCATCTTTGCCTGCTCGCCCTGGTTCTCGTCGAATTGCAGGTCACCATTCCGGCCGAATACGCTGGACTGCTTTCCTACGTGGACGCCCCGGCGGCCGAAGTGCAGACCTTGGCCGGTAGCGAGCTGCCTATGCGCCTGTTGACCGACTCAGTTCAGGACTTCGACCCTTTGCAGTCTATCGACGTTCCTGACATCACGATGCCCAACTTCGTGATGCCCGACATGGTCATGCCCACCGACGAGCCGACGACCCTCGAGGTCTGAGGCTAATCCTGCCTTGCTTCCTTCGTTCTGTGACGGTCAATTGACGCACGGATGAAGGTCGGAAACCATAGGCCCGAGGTACGCCTCAATGGCATCGCCGCCGCTCCGGGAGTGGCCCGTGGTCCCGCCTACCCGCTGATGCGGGGTATGACCATCGTCTCCTGCGAAAAGGTCGCCGATCCCGAGGTCGAAATCCGTCGTCTTGAAGCCGCTTTGGCCGCTACCCGTGAGCAAATTTCGCAGCTACGCGACGACGTCGCCCGCAAGCTCAACGAATCCGAAGCTTCGATCTTCGATGCGCACCTCCTCGTCCTTGAGGACGTCGCCCTGATTGACGATGTGACCAAGGAGGTCCGCCGCAGCGGCTTTAATGTCGAGTTCTGTTTCCAAGAGGTCGCCCAACGCTACATCGAAATCTTCGAGAAGATGGATGACGATTTCCTGCGTGAGCGGGCGACGGATATCCGCGATGTGACTGGCCGTGTGCTCGACCAACTGCTCGGCACCCAGCCCGAACGCGTCGGCCAGGCCGCGCAGGCCCACGTCGTCGCCGCAAGTGATCTGACCCCTTCAGACACCGCTGGCCTTCATGATGGCGGAGTGCTGGCGTTCGTGACCGAAGGGGGTGGCCGGACCAGCCACTCCGCGATCATGGCCCGTTCGCTCGACGTCCCTGCGGTCGTCGGGGTGAAGGGACTGATGGAAGCCGTGCAGGAAGGCGATGTCATCCTCGTGGACGGCGAATCGGGGCTCATCATCATTAACCCGACGCCCGAGACGATCGAAGGCTATCGCGATAAGGAGCAAGCGATCCGGACCCGCCGCGACCGCGTGCTCTCTGAGGTTGCCTTGCCCGAACTCACGACGGACGGCGCCGCGTTCTGCCTCCAGACCAACATCGGCGACCCTGCTGAGATGGAGGATGCCTTGGCCTACTGCGCCCGTGGCGTCGGCCTTTATCGCACCGAGAACCTTTACCTTCGCCTCGACGGCTGGCCTGATGAGCAGTTCCAATATGAGGAATATGCCGTAGTCGTGCAGGCGGCCAAGGGCCGTCCGGTGACGTTCCGGACGCTCGATCTCGGCGGCGATAAGCGCCTCGGCGACCTCGCCGACGAAGCCAATCCTTTCATGGGCTATCGAGCGGTGCGTCTCTGCCTCGAGCGTCCCGATGTCTTCCGTCCGCAACTGCGGGCCCTTATCCGCGCCGCGACGCATGGCCCGGTGCAGGTGATGTTCCCGATGATTTCCGGCGTTGAGGAGCTGCGTCGCGCGAAGGAGATCTTCCGCGACGTCGAAGCCGAACTCTCCCGTGAAGGTGTGCGCGCCGCCGAGCCCATCCGCCTCGGTGCGATGATCGAGATCCCGTCCGCCGCCGCGGTGGCCGACGAACTGGCCGCCGAGGCTGACTTCTTCAGCGTCGGCACTAACGATCTCGTGCAATACCTTCTGGCGGTCGATCGCGGCAATCAGCGCGTTGCCTCGCTTTACGACCCTTGTCATCCGGCCGTGGTGCGTACGCTCATGGTCATCTTCGCCGCCGCTCAGAAGCGCGGTATCCCGGTTGCCGTCTGCGGCGAGCTCGGCGGCGATCCGCTGTGGGCGCCTTTGCTTATCGGCCTCGGCGTGCATGAGCTCAGTATGACGCCAGCTGCCCTGCCCGAAGTCCGTTTCGTGCTACGCCATTCCGCCGCGGCCGAGCTGCGTGATCTCGCGGCGAAGGTCGTTGCCAGTGCGGATGCGGGTAAGACCCGTGTACTGCTCCAAGATTTCGCCTCCGCCAAACTCAAGTTACGCTGATGTCCGCCAAGATTCCCGCCGCGAACCCGTATGTCGCGGCTATGTCGCCTTACGTCCCTGGAGAACAGCCGCAGGGCGGGGGATGGGTGAAGCTCAACACGAATGAAAACCCCTATCCGCCCAGCCTACGCTCGCTCGAAGCCATTCGGGCCGCCTTGGTCAATGATGGCGCCGCGCTGCGGCTTTACCCTTCGCCCGACTCCGCGCCATTGCGCGAAGCGGCCGCACGCTTCCACGGTTTCGACGCCGCCCGCATCGTCGCCGGTAACGGTTCAGACGATATCCTTAACCTGATTATCCGCGCCTACGCTGGCCCCGGTCGCCCAATCGGGATGCTCAATCCGAGTTACTCGCTCTATCCGGTGCTCGCCGCGGCCCAGTCAGCCGACGTCGTCAAGGTCGAGATTACGGAGCAGCTTGGCGTGGACGTCGAAGCCATCGCGAAGTGCGGCGCGGCCGTCTTCTTCCTGACGAATCCGAACGCCCCGCTCGGCGTGGCCTTCACGCCGGACGTCGTTCGTGCCGTCGCTCAGGCCTTCCCGGGCTTGCTCGTCGTCGACGAGGCTTACGCCGCCTTTGCTGATGCCGATTGCGTCGCGCTCGCCCGCGAGCTCCCTAATGTCATCGTCACGCGCACCATGTCTAAGGCGCATGCGTTGGCCGGCCTGCGCGTCGGTTATGCACTCTGTCCGGTCGGTGTCGCCGAGATCCTGCACCGTGTCCGCGACAGTTATAACGTCGACCGCCTCGCGCAGGTCGCGGCCGCCGCCGCGCTCGATGATCGCGAGTGGCTCGATGCCACCGTCGCGCAGGTACGCGCCACGCGCGAACGCCTGGCTGCCGCGCTCCGCAAGCTCGGCTGGCAGGTGAATCCCGCCGCTGGTAACTTCGTGCTCGCTGCTCCCGTGTCGTCGGCGCGCGCCGCCTCCGTCGAGACTTCCGCGCATTGCTTCGAGTTCCTGCGCGCCCGCAAGATCCTCGTCCGCCGTTTCCCGAATCATCGCCTCACCGAGAAGTCTTTGCGTATCTCCGTGGGCACGGAGCAGGAAACCGACGCGTTCCTGCAGGCCGTGGCGGCTTGGATGGAAGGGTGAGGTTGACAATCCCGCCTTCCGCGGGGATTTCTGGGGTATGAGCGCAGTCGTTCGCAAAGCCAGCATCCGACGGGACACCGCCGAGACCAAGATCGCCCTCGAGGTGAACCTGGACGGTACCGGCACATCGGAAATCGCCACCGGCGTGGCCTTTTTCGACCACATGCTGACGCTCCTTTCTCGCCACTCGCTCGTCGACCTTAAGGTCAAGGCCACCGGTGATATCGACGTCGACTACCACCACACCGTGGAAGACGTGGGCATCGTCCTTGGCCAGGCCATCAAGGAAGCGCTCGGCGACAAGGCCGGCATCCGCCGCTATGGTTTCTTCATCCTGCCGATGGACGAGACCCTGGCCCGCTGCGCCGTCGACCTCAGCAATCGTCCCATGATGGTCTATCAGGTCGAGATCACCAACTACATGGTGAAGGACTTCAACATCGCGCTCGTTCGTGAGTTCTTCCAAGGCCTCGCCAATTCGCTCGGTTGCAATCTGCACCTGAAACTCGAATACGGCGA
>CAIVYX010000122.1 GCA_903910245.1 uncultured Opitutia bacterium
GCGAGTTTATCCGAGACGAAGGCGGCTAGGTCCTCGGCGGTGCCAAGGAATTCCTCGTCGTTTAGTTGGGCGGAGAGCTTGAGCATAGTCGTCGAATAGAGACATTCTGCTGTCAGCATCTCGGAAAGGGCAATAATATAGTGAAAACGCGACTGTCAGATTAACCCTAAAAAGAAGCAGGCCGTCCGGTATCGGACGGCCTGCGAGCCGGCTCCCTCAGAGGGGGGCTTAGGAATTGTGGCTGTAGCCTTCTTCGCCGTGGTCCGAGATATCCAGGCCGCGGGCTTCCTCTTCTTCGGTCGGGCGGAGGCCGATCAGGGCCTTCACCAGGTAGGCGAGGATCGCGGTGGCGACCAAGGAGATGATCAGCGTGACGATGATCGCCTTGAACTGTTCGATGTACAGGGTCTTTCCCGCGATGATGTCCTTAAGGTTCGTGTTCAGGTTGCCGTTGACGTCAGCCGTGGCGTAGATGCCGGTCACGATGGCGCCGAGGGTACCGCCGACCGCGTGGACGCCGAAGGTATCGAGCGCGTCGTCATAGCCGAGCTTGGACTTCATGTAGACCACGGCCAGGAAGGGGACCACGCCGGCGAGGACGCCGATCAGGACCGCGGTGTTAGCGGAGACGAAGCCCGCGGCGGGCGTGATCACAACTAAGCCAGCGACAGCGCCCGAGCAGAAGCCCAGGACGCTGGCGTGCTTACGGATAATCCATTCGAGGGCGGCCCAGGTGAAGGCACCGACCGCGGCGGCGAGCGTCGTGGTGGTGAAGGCCTGAGCAGCGACGCCATCGGCAGCGAGCGCCGAGCCCGCGTTGAAGCCGTACCAGCCGACCCAGAGCATACCGGTACCGACCGCGCAGAGCACCATGCTGTGGGGCGTCATAGCCTTCTTACCGAAGCCGATGCGGGGTCCGAGGATGATGCAGAGCAGGAGCGCGGACCAACCGGAGGTCATGTGCACCACGGTGCCGCCGGCGAAGTCGATCGCCTTGATGGCAGCCTTGGCGTTCCAGACGCCGTTCATGTCACCAGTGATGCCCCAGATCGCGTGGGCCATCGGGAAGTAGACGAGGAACATCCAACCGAGCATAAAGAGCATGACCGCGGAGAACTTCATGCGTTCGGCGATGGCGCCGACGATGAGGGCCGGGGTAATAATCGCGAACATCATCTGGTACATCGAGAACACGTTCTGGGAGATCCAGTAAGCGTAGTCGGTGTTCGGGGCGGAGTTCACGCCGTTAAGGAAGAAGAACTCGCTGCCTCCGAAGATGTGTCCGAGGAAGGTGCCGTCGAAGCTCTTACCGAAGACTAGGGAGTAACCCACGGCCCACCAGAGAATCGCGACCATGCCCGCCAGGCCAAAGCACTGGGCGACGACGGAGAGGATGTTCTTCGCGCGGACTAGGCCGCCGTAGAAGAGGAAGAGGCCGGGGAGCGTCATGAAGAGCACCAAGGCGGCGCAAATCATCATGAAGCCGTTATGGCCGGGAGCCGCGACGCCGACGGTCGGCGTGGTGAGTCCGGCCGGGATGGCGCCCTTCGCATCCTTAAGAGAGGCGGTAGGATCGCCGTTACCGATAGCGGCCTCGAGGCCGGCAATGCGCTGTTCGAGCGAAGGAGCCGGAGGTGGCGGAGGGGTTTTGGCCGCTTCGACGGCGGGTGCAGCCGCCGGGGCGGGTGCGTTCTGCGCGGACGACAGGTAAGGCACTGCCGCCAGAGCGAGGATGGTGAGAGTTCGTAGCAGGGAGTTCATGGCGAGTGCTCTTTCGCAACCCCCGTGCCAACCGCCACCTTTCTAGCCGATGACTTGAATGTGCTCAAAAAACAACTGACGCCGCCCGCAACTCTGCTCGAAAGAAAGCAGCCGTGCGGGCGGCAACCATCCAAAGTGACTTAATTATGGTTATAGCCTTCTTCGCCGTGGTCCGAGATGTCGAGGCCCTGAGCCTCACCTTCCTCCGAAGCCCGCAGGCCGATGGTCGCCGCGACAATCTTTGCGATGATCCAGGTCATGATGAGCGAAACAGCGATGCAAAGCAGCATGGCGAGGAGCTGGCCCTTGAGCAGGCCTTTTGAAATCAGCGCGCCACCGGTCGGATTCACCTGAGCGCTCATGAGCAGAGCGGTCGCGAGCGCTCCGATGGTGCCACCGACGCCGTGTACGCCGAAGGTATCCAGCGCATCATCGTAGCCGAACTTCGGCTTGAGCACCGAGCAGGCCCAGTAGGAAAGCGTTCCGGCGAGTAGGCCGATGACCACGGCAGAGCCACCAGACACGAAGCCGGCGGCGTTGGTCACGGTGGCGAGACCGGCAATGGCGCCGGAGCAAAGTCCGAGCACGGAAATCTTTCCACGATGCAGTTTTTCGACGACCGCCCAGGCGAGGGTGGCGGTGGCGGCACCGAGCGTCGTCGTCAGGAAGGCTTGGATAGCGATGCCGTCGGCCGCCAGCGCTGAACCGGCGTTGAAGCCATACCAGCCTGCCCAAAGTAGGCCTGTGCCGATGACGCAAAGCACCATGCTGTGCGGGGTCATCGGGCGTTTGCCGAAACCGGCGCGCGGGCCGACGAGAATGCAGAGGAGCAGGGCGGACCAGCCCGAAGTCATATGGACGACGATGCCGCCGGCGAAGTCCGCGGCCTTGAAAGCGGCGTCGGCGTTGGCGATGCCGGAGAAGTCCCCGGTGGCACCCCAGACGGCGTGCGCGACGGGGTAGTAGACGAGGATCGTCCAAAGGAAGGAGAAGAGCATCACTGCGGAGAACTTCATGCGCTCGGCGACGGCGCCGATGATGAGGGCCGGCGTGATGGCTGCGAACATGGCCTGGAAGAGGGCGAATGTAGCCCCAGATATCCGGGAATCATAGCTACTCGACTCGGCGCCGAGGCCGACGAAACCGAAATGTTCGGCGCCTCCAAAGATGTGTCCGATGAGGCTACCGGCGTAGCCTTTTCCAAAGACGAGGCTGTAACCGAAGCCCCACCACATCAGGACGCCCATGGCGGTCAGGGCTAGGCACTGGGCGGCGATCGAGAGTACGTTCTTGCTGCGGACCAAGCCGCCGTAGAAGAGGAAGAGGCCCGGGATACACATCATCAGGACCAGCGCCGTGCTCACTAGAACCCAGGCGTTATCACCGGCGGAAGGAACAGGAGTGGCAGAAATAAGCATAATGCGTTTTATTAAGCAAAATCTGTGCCACAAAATAATCAGGGCGGGCAACTCGCTTGCCTTCGTCGAATTTCAGGATAGATTTGTTTTTAACCATGAAAAGCCTGCTTAAAGTTGAGCATGCTGCCTTATTTTGTGCATTATTTTCCGCACAACTTTCGGCAGTAGAACCATCCCCAGCCAAGAACTGGGTGTTGGTCGCCGATTACCAGTACCGTGATTCCGATGCCGTCAGTCACTCTGGGGGCGTCGCCGGCGAGTTCGGCCGTTCTCGGACGGGCGCCGAGCTCATCTACCAGACGCCAGATCGGGCCGTCGACCTGGAGTGGTATCAGTACACCAATCGTTTCAGCGGGGCGATCGCCGGGACCGACCGTTCTTATGGTGACACGACCGACGTCATGGTCACGGGCTTCCGGCAGTGGGATTGGAACCAGAAGTATGGAGTCCAGCTCATCTATGCCTTGGAGTTCGCAGCCGAAGAGGGCGTGAGCCTAGGGAGTTCGCACCGCTGGGGCCTGGGTGCCGCCGTGCGCTGGCGCCCCGATGCCGAGACCGACATCGCGTTTGGCGTGTTGCTGGAGGATCGCTTCGAGGCTTCCCTACTGCCCATCCCTTATCTCAAGGCTACCTGGCGTCCGTGTCAGTACGCCGAGGTCGAGCTGCGTGTCACCGGCCTGCAGAACGGCATCATCGTCCGCGGCTTCCTGACGGAGGACCATGCGACCACGGTCGACCTCACCGTTGCCTACGAAACGCTGAGCTTTGCGCTCACCGACGGCAGCTACGGTTCGCGAGCCGTGGCCATCGGCGAAGTGCCGATTCGGATCGGCGTGACGCAGTTCCTGGAAAAGTCCGGCACTTGGTTCGTGCGCGGCTCCGCCGAATGGGTCGCCTATGCGCGGCACAGTTTCAAGCATGACGGCGAGACGCAGGGCGCATTCCAGCCCGGAGCCCAGTGGGGCGTGGCCGCGCGCGTCGGCGCCCGCTTCTAATTAGGCTGCGGCCGCCTGCAGCCATTCGTCGCGACGGTGGATGGCCAGTTCGCGGTCGTGCGTCCGGAGCGAACGGCGGACGCGGCGCTTGGTGAAGTCCGGGAGGTGCTCGGTGTAGTGGAGCCACCAGGTCCCGTTGTTGTTCCAGAGGTGGTGCAGGCGGTTGTCCTCGCTGACGCGGATGGACAGTTTTGGGGCGGGCGGACGGGCGGTGGTGTCGTTGGTATTGATCATGGTGGGCGGCGGTGAAAGAGGCGCGCATCACGATTAATCCACGAGGGATTGTATTTGTAGCCTTTCGGCTCTCATCTCGGCGCCTTTCGGCTCCGATAACCACCGCGGCCCTTGGGGGCTCGGTTGGTGCAGGTTCGGCTTTCGCCCGTCCTGCTCGTAATGCGTCTGATAATGAACTGCCGGTACTATGGGCGGCGGGGCTGGGGAAAGCAAGTCCGCCGTGGGTTGCAGAGTGTCATAAGAACCGTGGGTTTCCGACCGGTCGCCCGGGGCTTGCGGCCGGAGGACGAGTACTTCAGCGTGTTCTCGATGGGTTTCTTCCGCTTCCGCAAAACAATCTCACTCGGGAAATTCTTCCGGATCAATGTTTCGAAGACTGGAGCTTCGTTGTCGGCCGGCCGTCCCGGCGCGACGGTCAACGTGCGCAAGGATCGCGTCGACGGTACGGTGGGAATTCCTGGCAGCGGACTTTCTTATAAGGAACGTCTTTCGAATCGCGGTTGCGCATCAGTGCTCGTCTTCGCGCTCATGCTCGCGTCCGCGCTCGCGGGCGTTGTCGCCTGGGCGCGCTGAACGCGGTCTCGTCGGAAGCGTTGGACGCCTCCGACGATCGTCGCCGCAAGTGCCCGGGAAAGGACTCGAACCTTCATGCCTTTAGAGGGCGGCGGATTTTGAGTCCGCTGCGGCTGCCATTTCGCCACCCGGGCGGATTGCGGACA
>CAIVYX010000123.1 GCA_903910245.1 uncultured Opitutia bacterium
ATGTCGTGACGCGGTTCCGACCCTACCTTGTCCCCGTGCCAGCGAAACCCTTGCCCCCTCGCGACTATGGGGGATTTGGCTCCTCAGTGACGCTAAATCCCCCATAGTCGCGCTATGCTGCTCCCCCTGCTTCTACTGGCTGCGATTCCGCCGACGATTTCCGATGAAGCGAAGGTGCCGCCGTATACCTTGCCCGATCCGCTCTTGTGTGCCGATGGACGTAAGGTGACCGACGCAAAGATGTGGACCGCGGTCCGCCGTCCGGAGGTCTTCCGTCTCGTTGAGGAGAACATGTTCGGCCGCACGCCGGATACCTCGAAGTTGCAGGCTGACGCCGTGGTCGAAATCCGCGAGCAGTCGAAGGATGCCTTCGGCGGTAAGGCCACGCGCACCCAGTTCAAAGTCTGGCCGATCGGCAAGAAGGGTCCATCGTTCGATATGCTGCTCTACGTGCCTAACGCGGCGAAGCGTCCCGCACCGGTGTTCGTCGGGCTTAATTTCGGCAGCAATCATACAACGACCGAAGACCCTGCCGTCTTCGTCGCTGCAAGTTGGGTCTCCAAGCAGTGGGCCTTGAAAGGGACCACGCAGGCGGATCCGGCCTTACGCGGCGGGCAGGCACGCCGCTGGGAGTTCGAAACTCTCATCGACCGCGGCTACGCTTCGGCGACGGTCTATTACGGCGATTTCGAGCCCGATCACCCCGAGGGCTGGAAGAATGGTTACCGCGCGGCGATCTCGCCTGATGGCGTAAACACGAAATGGAAAGATGGTGAATGGGGTGCGATTGGCTGCTGGGCATGGGGTCTATCACGCATGCTCGACGTCCTGGAGAGAGTCCCCTCCGTCGACGCCAAGCGCGCCGCGGTACACGGCCACTCGCGTCTCGGCAAGGCCTCGCTCTGGGCCGGCGCGCAGGATCAGCGCTTTGCGTTCGTGATCTCCAATAACTCCGGTTGCGGCGGCGCCGCGCTCAACAAGCGTATTTTCGGCGAGACCGTCGGCGTTATCAGCGGCCACTACAAGGGCCGCGGTTTCCCGCATTGGTTTACCGCGCGTTTTGAGACGTTCTCGGAGAGGGAAGAGAAACTACCGCTCGATGCGCATTACCTGCTCGCGCTCGCTGCGCCGCGTCCACTTTACGTCGCCAGCGCCTCGGAAGACAGCTGGGCCGATCCGCTCGGCGAGTTCCTGGGTGCTGTGCACGCCGATCCCGTCTATCAGGTCCTCGGCCAGCCTGGCCTTGGCACCAAGGAATATCCGCCCGTCAGCAAGTCCGTCGGAAAGACCATCGGTTACCATATCCGCCCGGGTGCGCACGATATCCTCCTCGAGGACTGGAAGAACTACGCTGATTTCGCCGACCGCGTGATGCCAGCGAAGTAAGCCGTCGCTGTCGCGGCGTTTCGGGAAGGGTTGACTAACCCACGATTAGGGGGATTTTAGAACCTCACGCTCCTGTATTTCAATGGATAGAATGCTAGCCTCCGAAGCCGGCGATTTGGGTTCGACTCCCAACGGGAGCACCACTTTACGCGAACCAGTTCGCGAGGGATAGGGATAGGGGCAGGGACAGGGACAGGGCTGGGTAATATTGGTAGGGTTGGGCATCCCTGCTCGACCGCGGCCGACCAAGGATGGTCGGCCCTACCTCGAGACAGAACTCAAAGGGAGACCGGATGATTGGCTGAGGTGCATGGCCGCAGCATTCTTTCCGGTTTCCGGTCTCCCTTTGCTTTAATTAACGGACGTTTCCTGCTCCTGCTCTCCCGTCACCTTACTACCGACGGTGAGCATGACGACGAAGCCGATGACGGCGTAGCAGATCGACGATCCGAGCAGCACATTACGCAGCTCAAAGAGGTCCGTCATCCAGCCCATGATAATCGCGGCGAAAGGCAGGAAGCCGAAGAAGCTCAGGCCGGCGACGGCGGAGACGCGGCCACGCAGTTCAGCGGGTGAACGTTCTTGGACGATGGTGTTGGCCAGGCCGACAAGCGTCGAGACGCCGACGGCAAGGCAGACAAGCGAGACGCCCGCCCAAATCAGTTCGTGCGACTGGCTGAGGCTGACGAGCGCACCACAGGCGAGGACCATCCCGGTGAGAATGGCGATACGGCGAAGGCTCGGGCGCAGGGCCATGATGAGGAGCGAACCGGAGACGGAGCCTGCGCCGGAGCACAGCATCAGTAGGCCCATCTGCTCCGGCGTGGCTTGCTGACCGGGCCGGCGAAGAGATCGTTCTTCAAGTACAGCGGCAGCAGCACAATGATGACCGGGAAGACGAAAAGGGTGTTGGTGGCGAGGAGCGCGACCATCGCGAGGCTGGGCTTGTCCTGACGGACGTGGCGGAAACCTTCGCCCGCGCCGCCCTGACGCTTCTGTTCTTCTTCGACGGTGCCTTGAGGGCGCCGAGGCAAGGTGGCCAAGGCGATCATCAGCGCGATGAAGGAAGCCGCGTTCAGGTAGAAGGCCCATTCGGCGCCGTAGCGGCCGACGAGATAGCCCGCGGCGGCGGGGCCGACAAGGCGGGTGGCGTGGAAGACTGCGCGGTCGACCGAGATGGCCTTCGCAACGTTTTCCTTGGCGACGAGTTCGGGGACGATCGCCGCGGCGGCGGGCATCTCGAACGAACTGGAGATGCCGAGCAAGGCCGCGGCCACGATAAGGTGCCAGGTGTGCAGGGAGCCGTGAGCGATGAGCTGGCCGATCGCGAGGGCGAAGCCGATCTGCGCAATCTGGCAGACCTGCAGGATGAAGCGTTTGTCGTGACGGTCGGCGTAGGCGCCGCCGAGCCGGAAGAGCAGGAGCATCACCAGGCCGCTCGCGAGGTGCGGCGCGGCCTGCAGTAAGCCTTCGTATTTCTGGAGCCCGTCGCGGACCACAACTTCGGTCATCACCCAGCCTAGCGCCATACCCTGCATCCAGGTGCCCGTCATCGAGACGCCTTCGCCGATCATGTAGCGCGTGAACGGCCCGTTCGGGAAACGTTCGGCACTAGGAATGGCGGTGGGGGAGGACATTCGTTAGAGATTATGGAGTATTGAGTATAGAGTATAGGTAAAGACAAGGTGTCGCGGGCAAATCACCCCCGATACTCCATACTCAATACTCGATACTCAGCCTACTTCTTATAGGCCTTCTCTGTCGCCTGCCAAGCGGCGTCGACGGCGGGCTTCAGCACCGAGGCTATGGCTTTGTAGCCTTCGACGTCCGGGTGGAGGTTATCTTTCAGGTAGCTGCCGGGCTTGCCTTCGCCGTTCGGGAGATTGAGTGCGACATTGATGTCCACGTACCAGAGATTCTTTCCTTCCTTCACGATCTGCTCGAGCTGGCGGTTATACTCGTCGAGCAAGGGCCATTTGGCTTTGCGAGAAGGCGCACGGGTGGTGGCCACGAAGACCACCGCGCAGTTCGGGTTCTCCTTGCGCAGGCGCGCGAGGTATTCGCGAATGCGCGCAATGGGTGCTTCGACCGGGTCGCCGGAATTGATGTCGTTGCCGCCGCACTGGAAGACGACCACGCGCGGGTGATAGGGCAGCGTGATGCGATCCATGTAGCCGAGGACCTCAGTCGTGAAGGAGCCACCGAAGCCACGGTTGATCACTGGGTAGGGCTTCATCTCCTCGCCGGCGTTCTTCCACATGCGCAGGGTGCTGGCGCCGGTGAAGAGCAGGGCATGCTGAGGCGGGGGGTTGGCTTTATCGGCGGCCTGGAAAACGGCGATGTCCTTCGCCATACGCAACGGCTGCTGGGCGAGCGGGGTATGAGGCTTGGTGACGTCGGCCGCGAAGGCGGTAACGGCGAGGAGGCAGGCGAGGAGGATTTTCATGAAAGGGGCATGGGTATGCAAAGGCAGGGAGTAGAGGAGGGCAACACTAGCGAGGGCAGGAGGACACGAGGACTGGAGGCAAAGAGGTGCAAAGGTGCAAATGCGGCTGGGCCGCGTGCAAAGGTGCAAAAGTGGATAACCAAGACCAAGATACGGGTGGCAGGTGGCGGCCTCAGGTGGCGGGTGGCGGGCTTGATGCAGGCTTTTGTCTTTCCTCTGCCATCTGTCATCCGTCATCTTTCATCTATCTTCCCACCTATGCCCCTCGTTCCTGGTCTCCTCAGCCCTTATGAAGCCGTCCGTGGCTTCGTGTATCTCCCTCGCTTGGTCTCCAAGATTCGCCTGCACGCCGCTGGTCAGCTGCATGCCGACTTCGTGAACAACCTCGGCAAGGCCTTCGACGATCGCTGCTGCCAGTATCTCGGGATCAAGTATGACGACCTTCGCGTCTGGGTGCTGCAGCATCCCGCCGCGACGCAGGACGAGGTCCTCGCCTGGGCCGAAGCTGCGGGCCGCAAACTTTCCACGAACGAGATCGAGATCTGGAACGGCTTCATGACCAAGCGTGGCTGGCGCGACGAAGCCAACGAAGTGCTCGTCCGTCGTCTCAAGGAGAACGGACTCACCGCCGAAGCCGGCGTGGATACGATGTTTGATTACATCGAGGTCGATGAAGGTCGCACGGCCCGGAAAACCGCGCTTTGAGGGGGTTTTTTCATAATAACGATATAATTAGGGGTTGAGGCAGTTGGGGCTCAGCGCAAGGCTGACCCTCCCCCTTTTGCTAGCCGTCCCCGGGGGGCTCCTTCGCCTTGCGTCGTCATCATCCATCTAGTCCCCGCCGCGCGGGAGACGGCCTCCGGGCCGGGGAGGGCCGCCCATGACCCTCGCGTCGTTCTTGGCGGAAGCCGCTGCCGTAGAAGGCGGCGCCGCAAAGCTGCCCCAGGCGGTGATGAATAATTTCCAAGTCGCCCTGCTGGCCTTCAAGTCCGGCGGATGGATTGTCGCGCTTATCGGTGCCGCCGCGATGGTGGGTCGTCTCCTCGTCGACGAAGCCGCCGACGCCAGCTGGCAACGTTCACTCCGGCACGTCATCGCCGCCGCTATTTTCGCAGTCATTGCCTATTTCGTCACTTTCCAGTGGGAGCTCTCGGCGTTGAATAAGGCCATCGTGCAAGGGCTCTGCGGGGCGGTCGCCCCTGAACTCGTGGACTGGCTGTCGATGAACATCCGCAAGAAGCTCGGTTTCAAGGACAAGAACCGCACGCCCGCCTGGCGGAATCTTTTCTCCCGCAAGAAGAAGCCTAAACGCCGTCGTCGGGTCGCCCTGAAGAAAGCCGCGCCGGCGAAGAAATCGGCTCCGGCCAAGGCCGCCGCGAAGCCGGCCGCCAAGAAAGCACCGGCCAAGCCAACAGCCCAAAAGACGCCTCGCGCGAAGAAGCCCGCGGCGCCCAAGTCGAACGACGGCCAAGCCTCCCTTAATCTTTAAAAACCAACCTCATGTGTGCCCAGCGTAGCCGCGGTCGATCCGCCAAGAATAACCTCATTCAGGCCGAGATCGGTATCGTCGGCATGGCCGTCGTGACGTTGCTCGTCTCCCTTGCCGGCCTCTGGTTCAGCCACGAGCTGCGTGACACGACCAAGCGCGTGAAGGATACGACCATCAGTATCCAATCCTCCTTCCAGGCTTATAAGACCGCGATGAAGTCCGCCGACACGGGTGTCGTGCTCTTTACTGATCAGGGCACGAAGTCTGATAATAAGAACGTCGAAGTGACTGCCACCGCGGCGACCAGCGCCTTGGAAGTCGCCGAGCGAGACACGAAGCAGTCCATCAAGCTACTCGACCAGGTGATTGAGCTGCTCGCCACCTACGAGACCGTCACGGTGACCTTCGGCGCCTCGGCATTGATCTTCGCGCTGTTCGTGGCGATCCGTCGGTACCGCATGTAAGCGGACCTCGCCTCAGGCGAAGTGGCCGAAGCCGCGGACTTTAATCGGCTCGCCGTCCGCGACGTCGCGGGCGAGGCCGGTGCCGGTCTCGACGACACCAATGCGAGTCAGCGGGGTCTTCGGGAAGGCTTTACGAAAATGCGCTTCGATTAGGTCAGCACGGTCGGCGCCCACGCTGAAAAGTAGTTCGTAGTCTTCACCGTCTTGCAGGGCATGTTCGAGTGTGGGTTTGCCGTCGGATTTGGCGAGCACAGCGGCCGCGTCGGCGATGGGCAGATGGGCAACGCTAATCCGTGAGTCGAACTTGGTTCCAAGCAGGCCCGGGAGGTCCTTGGCGAGACCGTCGGAAAGGTCGGTGCACGCCGTGACTTCGCCGTGCCCGCAGAGCCATTCGCCTTCGGCGAGGCGAGGAGAGAAATCGAGGTGCTTGCCGTAGAGCGAGCCGCCGAGTTGGCCGGTAACGAAGAGCACATCGCCGACCGAGGCGGTCTTGCGCGTGAGGATGCGGTGGGCGAAGCCTTGGACGGCGAGCGTACCGATGAAGGCGCCGTTCGGTCCGCGGCAGATATCGCCGCCGACGATGCGGAGGCCGGCCTTGGCGGCAGCGCGTCCGGCGCCGTGGGCGAAGTCGGTCAGCCAGGTCGCGTCGACGTCGGCGCCAATCACGAGGGAAAGCAAAGCATCGGACGGCACAGCTCCGGCTGCGGCGAGGTCGCTGAGATTACGGTTTACCAGCTTAGCGCCCGCGCGGATCCCGTCGCAAGCGGCGTCGAAATGTCGTCCCAGGATTACCGAGTCGATTGTGCTCGCACGGATGGAGCGGCCGCCGGTGGTCGTCAGATGCGCGCAGTCGCCACCGGGTCCTTCCGGGAAGGCCGGCGCGGCTTCGGCGAGCGACTGCACCACGCGTCGGATGAGTTCTTCCTCGGTCAGCTTGGCGACCGAACGGTCCGCGGCGGTGGTGAGGGCTCCCATGGCCTCAGAGCGTGGAGGCGTTCGGGGCCAGTTTCAACCAGACTAAGTTCCACGCATTGAAACTGCAGTGAACCGCCATGCAGGTCAGCAGACCGTAACGGTCACGGACCAGGCACATGAAAGCGCCGAAGGCGAATAAGGGCAGGGCGGCGGACGGACTCAGATGCGCGGCGCTAAAGAGGGCACCGGTGATGCAAATCGCAATCCAGCGGGTAGGGCGCTCTGAGAGGGCGGCAGCAAGGCGGCTTAGGCCCGGGTAGATCATCCCGCGGAAGGCGAGTTCCTCCATGATCGGAGCGCCAATCGTCACCGCCAAGGTGATGGTGAAGAAGCGCCACGAATCGACGTCGGTTTTCAGCACCGCATTCACGATTTCCTGCGGCTCGTCGGCGGGCGGTGGGCCGGCCCAGCCGCGTACGGCGAATTGCTCCCAGGCGACATGGAAGCCTTTCCAGACGAGGGAGGCGGCTAGGCCGAGGGCGAAGATCGAGAGGAGTGCCAGCAGTCCACGGGGGACGCTGAAGCCGCGAATCGCTTGGCGGAATGATGAGCCAGCGGACTTGGGCTCATCGGTCTCGACAGACGGCGCCCAGTCGAGCGTCCGAGGGGCGAGTGCTCCCATGCCGAGCATCGTCGCGGCCGCGGCGAGCTGACCGCAGAACGCCGCGGTGAAGAGGTGTGCCTGGGAGACACCGAAATACGTGGAGAAACTTTGGGAGACGAGGCCGGCGACCACGCCAAAGATGACGCCGAAGGCCAGCAGGCCCGTGCCGAGGCTCATCATAGCGTCGCCCAACGAGAGCGTCGTCGTTCCGGACTTACCCGGCAGATTGTGCCAGCACTTCAGTGCGTAGATTCCGATGAGCGCCGCGAGCAGATTGACGACCACGCACGCCCAGTCCCAAGGCCCGAAGGCATCGAGGGACTGAGTGAGCTCGTCCATCGCTTAGGCGCCGAAGACCTGACGACCGCCGACGAACGTTGCGCGGACGCGCCCCGTGAGGGCACGACCGAGGAGTGGGTTGTTGCCAGATTTCGAGGAGAGGTCGGCGGACGTCGGCGTCCAGGCGGCCTTCGTATCGAGGATGACGAGGTCGGCGAGGGCGCCGGCCTTGAGCGTACCAGCGGCGAGGCCGAGGGCCTTGGCCGGGCCGTGGGTCAGGCGGGCGATGAGCAAGGAGAGGTCAGCGTATCCGCCGGTGACGAGCGCCGTGTGGGCGGCGGCGAAGGCCGTCTCGAGCGTCGCAGCGCCGAACGGAGCCAGATCGAACTCGCAGTCTTTCTCGGTGGCCGTGCAGGGCGAGTGGTCGGAGCAGATCGCGTCGATCGTGCCGTCGACGAGCGCGGCGATGAGCGCGAGGCGATCGACTTCCTCGCGGAGAGGCGGATTCGTCTTTAGGCTCGTGCCGTAGTGGGCCAGCGCGGCGTCCGTGAGGAGCAGGTGCAGAGCGGAGACTTCGGCCGTGACCGCGAGCTGCTTCGCCTTGGCACGGCGGACGATGTCGGCGGAGCCGCCGGAGGAAAGGTGCTGCAGGTGGATGCGAGCCTTGGTGAGTTCAGCGAGCAGGCAGTCGCTCGAGACCACGATTTCTTCGGCGGCGCGGGGGAGGCCGCGGAGGCCGAGGCGGAGGGACCAAGCGCCTTCATGCATCTGGCCGCCTTCGGTCATGCTGCTGTCCTGACAATGATCGAGGACCACCAGGTCGAACATCGTGGCGTATTCCAGCGCGCGACGCATGATCTCGTTGTTCTGGACGCCAGAGGTCGTGTCGGTGACGGCGACCACGCCGGCCTTTTTCATCGTGCCGAGCGGAGCGAGGGCTTTGCCTTCATGGCCTTTGGTGAGCGTCCCCGTCGGGAGCACGCGCACCGCGGCATCGCGTGAGCAGATCTCGCGCAGGAGTTGAATCGTACCGACATTGTCCGCCGCGGGAAGCGAGTCGGGCATCGTGACTACCGTCGTGAAACCGCCGGCGGCGGCCGCGCGGGTACCGGTACGAATCGTCTCGCGGGGCGTCAGGCCCGGTTCGCCGAGGCGGCAGTTCAGGTCGACGAAGCCCGGGGCGACCACGAGGCCCGTACCGTCGATCACGCGGGCCTTGGCCTGGTCGGCGGCGGAGAGTTTATCGACGAACTTACCGTCGAGGGCGAAGACGTCGCCTTTGGCTTCATCGCGCTTCGCGGAGGGATCGATCACGCGGGCGCCGCGGATCCAGAGGGGGGAGTTGTCGGCGGG